>DSBE01000064.1 GCA_011053085.1 Chloroflexota bacterium | reverse complement strand
GCCTGTCCGCATGCAAGATCTGGCAACCATGTTGGATAAACGCGAGTTATTCCGCCTGGAATGGGGCGTACGGGGCGTCAAAGGTAAGGAGCAGGAGCAATTGCTGGTGGAAGCGGAGCTGCGTTTGCAGCACATGGTGGATGAGTTGGCGCGTGAACGCTGGACGGAACCCAAAGGCGTGTATGCTTATATTCCGGTGCAATCGCAAGATAACGCCATCATCGTGTATGATCCCGAAGCAATGCGCCATGGCGAATGGGTGCCGCGCTACCGTTGGGAATTTCCGCGCCAGCCCGGCGAAAATGGACTGTGTTTGGCGGATTATGTTCTGGATGTGAGCACCGGCAAGATGGATGTGTGTGCTTTGCATGTGGTCACGGCTGGCGAAGGAGCCACACGCAGGTTTGAGGAACTGCAAACCGCCGGTGAATACACAGAGGCATTTTATCTGCATGGCTTTGCGGTGGAGATAGCAGAAGCTATGGCGCACTTCACGCATGGTTTGGTGCGCAAAGAATTGGGGCTTGCACCAGACCAGGGCCAGCGTTATTCCTGGGGCTATCCCATCTGCCCGGACAATTCACAGCAAGCGGATGTGTTTGACCTGACGGGAGCGCGTGAAGAATTGGGCATGCGCCTGACAGACCACTTTCAGATGATCCCGGAAGAATCGACAGCGGCTATTATCTTCCATCATCCGGCCGCTTACTACTACACCATGCGCTTACAGCGTTGGCTGGATTGATGAGGAGGGGAACGATGTCTGCAAATCGGTTTATAGAACGATTGGCGCAAAAAAGCCCTATCGTGGGTGACGGTGCCATGGGCACTATGCTCTATCAGCGCGGTTTTCATCAGGAGGACTGCCTGGAATCGTTGAATCTTTCCGATCCGCAGGCTGTGGTGGCGATTCATACCGAATACATCGCGGCTGAGGCTGAATTGCTTTTGACCAACACCTTTGGCGCGAATTTCTACCGGCTCTCTCAGTATCATAGGCAAGAGCAGCTTGATGAGATCAACCGCGCCGGTGTGCGCCTGGCAAAACAGGCAATTACTGGTAGCCAGCGGGATGTATTGATCGCTGGTGATGTGGGACCGCTGGGTTTGCAACTGGCGCCCTATGGGCGTGTGAAGCTGCAGGAGGCTTATGAAGCTTTCGCTGCCCAGATCAAAGTGCTGGCAGAAGAAGGTGTGGATGTGATCCTGATTGAGACGCACACCAATCTGAAGGAGCTGCTGCAAGCGGTGTCTGCTGCCAAAGCCACGGCCCCCGATTTGCCGGTGATTGCCTCCATGACTTACTTGCGCGATGACAAAACTGCCATGGGTAACTCACCGGAAGAAGTCGCCCTTGCATTACAAGAGGCAGGCGTAGATGTCATTGGGGCGAATTGCTCAGGCGGGCCTCATCAGCTGCTGCGCATTTTACAGCGCATGAGGCGTGTGGCGCCAGAAGCGACTTTCAGCATCATGCCCAACGCAGGCTGGCCGGAACGGGCAGGCGGGCGTATCTTTTATCCGGATGCGGTTGGTTATTTTGCGGAACAAGCCGTGCAGTTATGGGTGAATGGCGCTGACGTGATCGGGGGATGCTGCGGAACGACTTCTGCTCACATCCGCGCCATGGCAGGCGCCCTCATGGAGCTGCCTGACCGAAGCCATGTCATCCAGGTATCTTCTGATGAGCTCACGGTTGAGGTTGAGACCCCGAGTGAAACACGCCAACTGTCATCGCTTGGCAGGAAATTGTTGGAAGGCGAGTTTGTGATTTCGGTTGAGATCAGTCCGCCGCACGGACATTCTACCCATGCCATCGAAGCAGCGGTTAATTTCTACCAGGAGTGCGGGGTGGATGCGATTAATGTGGCTGACAGCCCCATGGCGCGCATGCGCATGAGCCCCTGGGCGGTTTGCAGTATTTTGCAGCGGAAATTCAACATTGACTCAATTCTGCACTTTCCGGTGCGCGGCAGGAATCTACTGCGAGTACAGGGTGACCTGCTGGCAGCCCATGCTTTGGGTGTGCGCAACGTTTTCGTGGTGATGGGCGACCCCACCGCTGTGGGTGATTACCCCGATGCGATGGACGCTTATGATCTGGTGCCATCGGGATTGATCAAAATGCTGGCGCAGCAGTTCAACCGCGGGGTGGATTTTTCCAGCAAGAAATTTGCCGAACCGACCTCCTTTTTCATCGGCGGTGCTTTGAATTTAAACCCGGCAGATGTGAACCAGGAAATCCGTGTGCTGCACCGCAAGATAAAAGCGGGCGTGGATTTTCTGCTGACACAGCCGGTGTTTGAGGTGGATAAGGTGGCTGCGTTTCGTGAAGCTTACCAGGCCAAGTATGGCGAATTGTCTGTGCCGATCATTGCCGGCGTCATGCCGTTGCGAGACAGCAAGCATGCCGAGTTCTTGCATCATGAAATTCCCGGTATCAGCATACCGGAGACGTTACTGCAACGCATTGCAAAGGCTGGTGATAGTTCTGCCGAGGAAGGTGTTGAGATTGTCATTGACACTGTAGTAACTTTGAAATCGTATGTCCAGGGCATTTACCTGATGCCTTTCCGCCGCCACCAGGCCGCCGCCAGGGTGGTGGATGCCATTCGTCAGTCATAACAAATCATATTTTACGAGGTACTCATGGCCATCATTGTCAAAGAAGAACGTTGTCCCCAAAATCATCTATGCCCAGCCATGCGTGTCTGTCCGGTAGATGCCATTCATCAGGCCGGATACAGCGCTCCAACAGTGGATTTGGCTGTGTGTATCAGTTGTGGCAAATGTGTGCGCGCCTGTCCGATGGGCGCATTTCAAGCGGTTGCTTCGCTGGATCCAGCCAGTTAGGCGTCAACCATAAGACAACAACTTATTTTCTTCTTTTCTTCATCAAAACAAGAAGGAACGTTGTGACTGCTATGATCAGGATGATACTGACACCTGCTGCGGTGTATGCCAGGGTTGTACTGCTTAGCCGAAGTTCCTGTAGAGTGACTGTATAGGCGATATCTGCGCTCAGCACCAGTGGATTATAGGGCGATATGCGCACGGTCCATTCGCCATCACTGTCTGTGCGGACTACGACGTCGGAATTTCCCTTCGGGTCAATTTGCCGGGTTGTGTGAAGCTGTGCTGCAGGATTGTATACATCTGCGTTCAAAGGCAGGGCTCCGTCTGGCATGTCGAATTTGAGGCGGTAGAAGGTGTCTGGTCTGGCTGTAAATTCCAGCCAATCGATATCGTTCGACGGACAGAAGAAGTGGTTTTGGGTTTCACCCACTGCGATTCTGGTGGCTGTGTCAGCGCTGTTGTTGGGTTCATGCGGGTCAAAGGGACAACCCCTCGAAAGGATCTCAATGCGGGTTTCCGCGTTGGGTTTCTCGGCTTCATGGCTTCCCTGGATGGCTTTGGCGCGGATGCGGAACTCATAGGTGAAACCGGGAGTGAG
>DSBE01000199.1 GCA_011053085.1 Chloroflexota bacterium | reverse complement strand
CGTTCATGCGTGCCCAGATCCATGAATCTGCCAGCGTATATAGCGGTGCGGCTTCTGCCTGGGTGGGGGCTTTTTCTACCGCGCCGATGATGAAGCGAGTCATGTTCCAGACCTTGTTGGCAAAGTTGCGGTTGCCCTCGACCTTTTTCAGGCTGAGGTTCATGTCATTGCCGGGGCTGGAACCCACCAGCAAGGTGAAACGCAGGGCATCTGTGCCAAATTCATCCATGGTGATCAAGGGATCGACAACATTGTTCTTTGATTTGCTCATTTTTTGGCCGGCTTCATCGCGGATGAGGCCGTGCAGGTACACGGTATGGAATGGTTCTTTGTCTGTCAGCCAGACACCCATCATCATCATCTTAGCCACCCAGAAAAAGAGGATATCGTAGCCGGTTTCGAGGATGGAGGTGGGATAGAAATAGGCCAGGTCCGGGGTCTGATCAGGCCAGCCGAGGGTCGAAAAAGGCCACAGCGCGGACGAGAACCAGGTATCGAGTACGTCGGGGTCCTGCTGCAAGTTCAGACTGCCGCAATGCGCACAGCATTCAGGGTCTTCACGCGTGCTGGTTTGTTTGCCGCAATCATCGCAATACCACACCGGGATGCGGTGTCCCCACCACAACTGGCGGCTGATGCACCAATCATGGATGTTCTCCATCCAGTGCAGATACACTTTTTCAAAGCGCTCAGGGATGATGACCGTGCGTCCTTCAAGCACGGAGGCAGCGGCTTTTGCCGCCATCGCGTCCAAATTGAGGAACCACTGGGTCGAGATGAGCGGTTCAATGATCTCTCCGCCGCGTTGTGAACGCGGCACCTGGTGGGCGTGCGGTTCTTCTTTGATCACCAAACCAGCGGCACGCATATCTTCCCACATCTTTTTACGGCAGACGAAGCGATCCATGCCCTCGTAGGGGCCGCCATTTTCATTGATCTGTGCCTGTTTGGTCATGATATTGATCATGGGCAGGTTGTGGCGCAAGCCGATCTCGTAGTCGTTGGGGTCGTGGGCGGGTGTCACTTTCAAGGCACCGGTGCCGAATTCGCGGTCAACGTAGTCATCGGCGATGATGGGAATTTCGCGGTTCAGAATGGGCACCAGGGCGGTTTTCCCAATGTAGGACTGATAGCGGTCATCTTCGGGGTGTACTGCCACGGCGGTATCACCGAGGATGGTCTCCGGGCGGGTGGTGGCAACCGGCAGAAAATCACCGGAAGCGTCTGCCAGCATGTATTTGAAGTGGTAGAAGAAACCAGGTTCTTCGGCATATTCCACTTCCAGGTCAGAGACAGCAGTTTGCAGCCCCGGCGACCAGTTAATCAGACGCGGTCCGCGGTAAATAAGACCCTGTTCATAGAGAGTGACAAATGCCTCGCGCACCGCACGAGACAAGCCCTCATCCAGCGTAAAACGTTCGCGGGTCCAATCACAGGAAGAACCCATGCGACGCACCTGGGTGGTGATATGTGAGCCATACTCATGCTTCCAATCCCAGGTGATTTCTTCGAAGCGTTTGCGGCCGACTTCCTCGCGGCTGGTGCCTTGCTCGCGCAGCATTTCTTCCACGCGCATCTGGGTGGCGATGCCGGCGTGATCGCTGCCGGGTAGCCACAGGGTCGGTTCGCCTTTCATGCGGTGGTAGCGGATCATGAGGTCTTCCATGCTTAAGAACATGGCATGGCCCAGGTGCAGCTTGCCGGTTACGTTGGGCGGGGGGATCGAGATGACGAAGGGTTTGACGTCAGGGTCATGCCCGGGCTGGTTGGGGTCATTGGTGGGTTTAAAGAAACCCTGTTGTTCCCACCACTGGTATAAACGCTGTTCGGTGGCAGCAAAGTCATAGGTTTTGGGCAGTTCAATTTTTGCCATTGTTCCTCCAATAAAAAAGAGATAGTCCAATAAAAAAATCCCCGACTCGTCTGAGGACGAAAGGGGAAATTCCGCGGTACCACCTCAATTTACGCGCCTGAAGCTTTGCTTCGTTTGCGTACACTTTGTATCGGACATACATCCGACGTTGCTGTAACGGGCTCACCCGTGCCGGTCTACTCTCGCTTGATTTCTTCGGCAGCCATTGCCAGACGACTTCTCTTCGCATTTGCTGGGGGAGCTTTCAGCGCATGGCTCCCTTCTCTTGCAGCACAGCCGAAGATACTACTTCTGGCAGGCAATATTGAATTTTGTCTGATTATAGCCTTTGGTCAGAAGGCTGTCAACTATCTGGCGTTCATGATCTGGGCGATGTGGTCGATGAAATCTTTTTCCTCTGCAGAGACATTGTTGCTATTGCCAAAGAACGAGTGCCGTTTGTTGGAAGAGGCAGCCGCTACGTTGTGCATGAGATCCAGCAGGAATTGCTTGTATTCGCTGCCTTGCTCATCAGGCACTTTTTTGTCGATGATCTTGCCGACCTTACGAAAACAGCGCATATATTCTTCAGGGGTGCGGATATAGCGCATCTCGCCGGGCATGTCGCCATCCTGCATAAGATTGGAAAAAGAACGGATAGCCAGCATGATCAAATCATTGTGTTTGTATTTCTCGGTGGTGTTGAGAAGATTGGCGCTGATGGTGAGGGTTTCATCTTCTGAGATCATGCCATCTATCATGGCAATGCCATTGGCAGCCACAGCCGGGGCAAAGGCAACCAGTTTCAATTCATTCGGGGTGAAGGTATTTTCGTAATCCATACGATATCTCCTTGCAGTAGGTTCTGGGGTATGGAACAATACTCTTTTATTTTACACGAATTGACGTGCGGTATTTTTCTTTTCATTATGCGGTTACAATAGACCCTATGAAAACTGGTTGCGACAGATGAAAAAAATAATCACTGTTCTCTCGCTGCTCATTACCGTATTGCTGTTATTCAATGGATTCCTGCTTTTGTTGTTGGGCATCGGACAATATGATGGTTTGCGGACCTTCCTTGACCAGTTTGCCAGTGATGGCTCGCTGGAATCCTTCACCATTGGCTTGCACAATCGTTTGCGCATTCCTTTGTCACTGACCGGCAGCATTTTGTTTGTGTTGGGCGGACTGAGCGTGACCATGCGTGAGCGCTTTAAGCACACCTTACAGGCTTTCTTGTTGTGGCTGCCGGTTTATGCAAAAGCAACCTGGGAAGATTCGTGGGTGTTCGGCAAAGAGCTGCGGCTCAAAGATATTGCCTGGTGGGAGTGGCTGTTGTTGATCAGCCTGGTGGCGCTGGCTTTTGCGGGACGGTGGGTGTGGATTGACCGGCCGATGATGCATGATGAAAGTTACACTTTCATTGCTTTTGCACAGCGCGGGTTGCGCGCTTCCATGACTGATTACCATCTGCCCAACAATCATATCTTCAACACTCTCCTGATTCATGTTTTGTACGGCTGGCTTGGCAATGCTGGTCCAATTATCGTACGTCTGCCAGCCTTTGTGGCTGGTGTGCTGCTGACGGTGAGTGTGTATCTTTACACAAGACG
>DSBE01000132.1 GCA_011053085.1 Chloroflexota bacterium | reverse complement strand
GTATCCTGCCTGTTCGATGAAACTTACGTGCCAACCAGCCTTTTACCGCTTCCCAACCCCTTTTTGGATGCAAGCAATAATGAAACAGCTTGCCCAACAGCTCTGAATGCCAATGAACCAGTGGAACTATCTCCACCTCACGCCAAAAGCGGTGCCAGGTCATCGACTGCCGATCAATGCCACCCTCTCCCATGCGCCAGTTGGCATCTGTCAAAGGAAAGATATGTAGAAAACCACCAGCCGCCTGGACATTCTCATTTGATTCAGGCAGGCGGTAATGCACCTGTCCGCCGGGCAGGTGGCTGTAATCATGGTTCTGGTGCAGGACAATAATAGTCTCGGTGCAATCAATGGTTTTCCAGCCGCGTTGGCGGGCTTCATAGATCATCCAGTTGTCCCAGCCAGCCCGGCCGATCGCCAGGTCAGGCACATCGATAAAGCACTGCCGTGGAAAAACAAAATAATCACTGCCATACGGCCCGTGCAAACGCCCGATCGCCTGATTCAATGCCATCAGACGTGCCTGCCAGCCATCATTGAAATCGATAGGCGCATCAATGGCAATGTCGTAGCGCTGCCCTACCAGCAGAAAATCACGCTCCTCCGCCATCACCATCTTCACACTTTTTACGAGTGAATCGGTCAGGATGACATCCGCGTTGGCAAAGGCGAGAATTGGACTGTCGGTACACTCACGAGCGATGTCAAACATGGCAGGGATCAACGGCGTGCCCATGCGGTTGGTACGCACTTCTTTGACGTGCATCACGCCCAGCTCAGCTGCCGCTTCAGCCATTCCCTCTTCATCACCGATCATAAGCACCCTGACATCATCGCCCAGTTGGGCCCATGATACGATCGCGTTGCGTTGAATCGTGGCGATATGTTCGCTCTTCGTGAATGGTTTGGGCGAAGTAAAAATGGTGATCAGACTCATTGTCCGCTCTCCGCGTTTTGATTGGTGCGCGTATCTACATCTTTGAATGTCTTGTGCATTACTGTGGCATTGATGCCATGCAGTTCCGGGTGTATTTCAAAATAAGCCAGCACCTCCTGCCAGCTGAAATCACGCCGTCCACTGAAAGCAGCAGCCAGTTGTTCCACCAGTTGCAGGTCTTCGGCTGTGTCCACCGTCCAGCGGTAACCGCCTTTGTCTTCGGCGGCGTTGAGGATGGTGATCTTGAATTGTCCTTCCTGCTCATAAAAGAATGGCATGACATGTTCGCGTTGATATTGTGTGGCAGATAACCGCCACGCTTTTTCTAACCCGCTGAAATACACAGCTTCCACATCCAAGCCGATCGGGTAGGTGCGGTGAAAAGGCGGCGGCAGGCGCGTCGCCGCAAAGTCGGCCTGTTCTTCGATCAAAGCCATAAGGACTTCGTCGATCAACCCGGGGTCGATCAATGGGCAATCCGCCGTCAGCCGCACAACGACATCTGCTTTTGCCAGCTTGGCAGCCTGGTAAAAGCGGTCAAGCACATCCTGTTCGCTGCCGCGATAGTGCGGGTAACCCTGGTCAGCACAATAACCGGCAATGGCATCATCGGAAGGATCTGTGGTGGTTGCCACCCAAACGTCATCAGTCAGTTGCGACATCCTGGCGCGTTCCACCACCCAGTTCAACATCGGGTGGCCTGCAATCGGCATCAAAACTTTGCCTGGCAGGCGGCTGGAATTCATACGTGCCTGGATAATAGACACCACAGTGTGCTCTTTTTGCCCCTCAGGCATCTTTGCTGCCCTCCATGGCTATGTTGTATGCAGTAACCAGTTTTTTGAAATTCTCAGGCCAATTGGCGCGTTTCTCCGCAGCATCTCTGGCGTTTCTGCCCATCTGCTTCCATCTTAATGGGTCTACCGCTGCGATTTCCTGCAGTTTTGCGCTCAGTGCCTGCCAATCACCGACCGGAAAGAACCAGCCATTCTCTCCCTCGACCACCCATTCACGGTTGCCGGGAATATCAGAAACGATTGCCGGTGTGGCGCAAGCCAGCGATTCCATCAATGACAGCGATGAACCATCGGTCAATGATGCACTGACATACACATCGGCTGCTTGATAATAACCTGGCAGATCTGCATATTGTGTCCTGCCGCCCAACCAGACCTTGTCCGCAACGCCTGCCTCCGTGATCATCTCCTGCAAAGCCTGAGCCTGAGAACCACCCCCCAGCAATATCAATCGCAGCCGTGAATTCTGGGCAGCAGCTTCGATGAACCCCTGTACGACCGTGCCCACGTCATACACAGGCTCCCATGCCCGTGTCGATAACACCACGATTTCATCATTGTCCCAGCCCAATTGTTGACGAATGAACTGGTCTTTTTGTTCAGGACTAAAATGCCCTAAATCAACCCCCCACGGCAAGATCGTGATTCTCTCTGATGGAAAACCGAACTCTTTGGCCTTTTCTGCCACCGCCTGGCAGTCACACACGAAAGCATCCGAAGTTTCCAGTGTGAAACGAGTATCTGCTAACATCCGGGAACTGCTGTCTGCATCCATCAACAGATCATACCCCCAGGACATCGTCACCAGCGGATGGAAGCCTGCCATAGCCGTTAACAGCGCTGCCGTCTGCACCGAACCCGCATGCACCACATCGGGACGCACTGCCTCCAGAACCGTAGCCAGGTCGCGCACCAGGGCGGGATATTCCTCGCGATCAACAGGCCGGCAGCCGCCAGCCCAGCGCACCGGGTTCACGCCGGCAGGCAACGGCCGGCTTTCTCGCTCAACCCCGCGTTTTTCAAGGCGCAGAGAGAAAACTTCGTGTTCCGTTTCAGCCAGCGCACTGAGAAAGCGATGGTCGTGCGGGGTGTAGTCTTTGGTGAAATACAATATGCGCACTACGCACCCACATCCACCCAGCGGATTTCTTTGCCTTCCGGCAGGTCATGTAGAGCCCTGGTGCCAATCAACTGGTTGATCTCATACGGCTTAATCGCTCCGGGAGTGGCCGGACGCAGCACCTTGAGCATGTCACGTTGGATCACCTCACCGGCTTTGATCGCCCTGGCAGCTCTCACGCAGCGCTGCTGCACCACCACAGTGTCCTGCTCGTTGCCTGTCACAACTTTGTCAGCGCTGCCAAGAGCGCGTTCCAACTGGCGGGTATTGGTCACCATAGCTGCCCAGGTGTGGGGATTCATGGCAAATTTGTGATCCGGCCCTTCGCGATCATTGTCATCAGTAAAGTGCTTTTCGATCACCCGCGCACCCAACGCCACCGCCCCCAACACTGTGGCATGCCCATGAGTATGATCTGACAGGCCCACCACCAGTTCAGGAAACATAGTCTGGTAGGTTTGCAGCACCCGCAGGTGGATATGGTCAAAGTTGCCATCCGCCGCGGTGTAATTGGTGTTACATTGCAGCAGAATTAGTTGAGGGTTGATTTTCAAAATGGCATGTACTGCGCGCTGCACATCACCGATGTCGGCAGCGCCAGTCGCCAGGATCACAGG
>DSBE01000262.1 GCA_011053085.1 Chloroflexota bacterium | reverse complement strand
GGCGAGAAGCACCTCGCCATCCAGCAGCAATGCGGATCAAACTACGCCATTCCGGGTATGCTGGCGGGTTTTGCCGCCTGGTTGATCATGCTCATGCCGGGCAAGAAGAATTTGAAGACCCAGTTCAACCGCCTGACCATGGTCATGCTGGCAGTCACCATGGTGACCATCTTTGCTGCTCCGTTGGGGCCGGTTGCACAGCAGTTGTTCCTGACCGACGCCGATATGGGTGATCTGCGCGTGGCTGGCATCATGCTGTATGACCGCCACGGCCACCAGTTCCAACACATCATCACCCAGCAATAAGCCCAAGTGATGGCAGACGCAAAAGATTTTCGCCTGGCGATCCTCTATGGTGATGACCGCTTCAGCATGGAGCAGAACATCCGTGGCTTAAGCGCGCGCATAACCAGGCAATTTGACGACCCCCAATCAGCGGATATGAACATCATCACACTGGATGCCGGCAGAGCCAGTCTGACGGAGATCGAGAGTGCGGTCATGGTGATCTCATTCTTTGCGCAGGGCGACCGTCTGGTGGTGCTTGACCACCTTAACCAGCACCGCCAGTTCAAGGACAAGGATTTCCAGGAGCGGATACTGCGTCTGTTTGGCGGCATCCCCCCCACCACGCAGGTGGTGGTCATGCTTGAGGATGAGTTTATCAGCAAAAGCCGCGGTTGGAAGGTTTTTGGCCAGAGAAATTTTCTGCGCAAATGGGCGGAAGGCGACGGCCAGAAGGACACGTTTGTCAAGTTGTGTCAGGTGCCGACCTCACGCGAGATGCAGCGCTGGATACAGAACCACGCCAGAGAGCTGAAGGGCAAGTTTGACCCGCGGGCCGCCGCTGCGCTGGCTGAACTGGTCGGCAGTGACACCGCCATTGCCCACCAGGAGATCCTCAAATGCCTGATCTATGTCGATTACGTCCGCCCGGTGGAAGAGATGGACGTGCACGCCCTGGTCAGTTACGGTGGGGTCAGCAACATCTTCGACATGGTGGATGCCATGGCGTTGGGACAGACCCGTGAGGCGCAGAAACAATATCACCTGCTGCTGGAAGAATCGCTGCCGATGGAAATCTTCGCCATGATCCAGCGCCAGTTCCGTTTGTTGATCCAGGCGCGCGAAATCATTAACCAGGGCGGCGGGCAGCGCGAAATTGCTTCACGCACCCACCAGCATCCCTATGTGGTCGGCAAACTGGAAACCCAGGCGCGCCGTTTTTCCATCGACCAGTTAGAAGCCGTCTACCGCCAGCTGCTGGCGATGGATCTGGCCGCCAAGAGCGGCGGTATGCCGCTTGAAACCAGTATTGATGTGCTGCTGTTCGGCCTGCCGCAGCAATAAGCAATTCTCGAACCCCTAACTCTGTCTGGTTCAGGCGCGCTCATAATGCACGTAAGCGCCCTTGTTGAAACGCCTGAGCAGCCCCTCTTTGGTCATGCTGGTCAGGGCTTGCTTGACGGGCTTTTGTCCGTGCTGGCGGAACTTGCCGAGGATCTTGGCTTCCGTGCGCGCCTGCTGGCAGTAATCGAGAATGTCGGCTTGCAGCGCGTCCGCGGTGGTCGGCAGCGGCTGCAGCGGGGTCACATAAGTAGCGCCGGGATTGCCCAGATAGTTCTCACCTTTGCGATACAGCAGCTTTTTGGCGTGCTGGTCGAGGTATTTGCGCAGCCGTTTGCGGATCAAGCCGCCTTCGCCGGAAGACCCGTAGCCATGCACCACCTCGAATTCACCGCTCTTCCCGGTTGCCAGGCGGCTGTTGTAGAAAAGGGTGAATTCCTCCAGCGCTTCTTTAACGGTTCGGCCATGCAGATCAATCTTTTCCATGGTTCTATTGTACCGCATGCCTCCCCGCATCGCCGTCAGGCTGGTATAATCTCCATGGACGGTCAGAACCTGCCCGTTCGAGAGGATTCCGCCCATGCCGCATCATTGGCAGTTTGAACATACACCGCGCGGTGCACAGATCACCCATCACAGCCAGTCCTACAAACTGGCGGATTTTGTTTTGCGTGTCAATTACCGCAATGAGTACCGAATGCGCAGCGAAGAACTGGCGCTGATGCCTGACCTGGCCAACTGCAATGAAAAAGAAGCGGTGTTCACCGCCGCCAGCCGGAAGTTTCACCTGAACTTGCGCTTCAACTTGAAATCTCAGGTGCTGAAAGTAAGTGCCTCCTTCACCGCCCAACAGACGCGCGTGGTGGAGTCGGTGGAATTGCTGATCAAACAGGTGATGGTGGGCGCGCACGGCCACAACCTGCGCGTGTTCAAGAATGGTTTCCAATCCTGGTCAGAAACGCGCTCATTCGACATCGATGAACGCGAGCAGCGCGTCATCATGCGCTGGTTCGATGTGCTGCAAGCCAATGCCAGCAACCGACCCAGCGGCAAACGCGGCGAATTCACCTCCGAAACCTTCACTGTGGTGCGCAACAAAGATCAGCGGGTGACGTTGTTGATCGGCCAGCAGCCGCCGTTTCACCAGTTTGTCAGTCTGCGTATGCACTTCCCCGTGGAAAATATCGCCCGCAATGTTTTCTCCGTCTTGCTGCGCTGGGAGATGAATGGCAGGCGATGTCAGGCGCAAACCCCGCTCAAACTGGATACGGTTTCCTTCCAGACCGGGCGCGATGCCAATCAACTGCTTGATCAATACTTGATACACCTTGCGCCGCCTGCCCAGCGTCAACGTGCGCTGCCTTCGGGTTGGTGTTCGTGGTACTACTATTATGAACGGGTCACGCAGGAAGACATCCTCAATAACGCCCGGCTCGCTGCTGAACATGAGGTGGATTGGCAGTTCTTTGTGCTGGACGATGGTTATCAGCATGCCATCGGCGATTGGCTCAGCCTGAATGACAAATTCAACGGCGGTTTGAAACCGCTGGCAGAGCGCATCAGAGAAAACGGCATGCAGCCCGGTATCTGGACGGCGCCCTTCATCACCATGAAAGATTCGCGCCTGATGAGCGACCATCCAGATTGGGTGCTGACACAGCCTTTCAACGACCGCCCGGTGGTGGCAGGCTGGAACCCCGGTTGGGGCAACGGTTTTTCGTTTTACGCCCTGGATATTACCCATCCGGGGGTGCAGGCATATTTGAAAGAGGTCTTCACCACGCTTGTGCATACCTTCGGCTATGAATTTCTCAAACTGGACTTCGTCTATGCCGCCAGCTTGCCCGGCAAACCGCAAGACCCCTCCCTCAGCGGGGCGGAGCGCCTGAACCTCGGTTACCGCCTGATTCGCGAAGCCGCCGGACGAGACACCTTTCTGCTGGGCTGCGGTTCGCCGCTCACACCGGCAGTCGGCTGGGTGGACGCCATGCGTATCGGGCCGGATGTGGCACCCTATTGGGATGATTGGCTGCGCCAGACTTTGCTGAACGACAGCAACGCCCTCAGCACACGGGCCGCCATCCGCTCGATCCTCAATCGCTGCCAGATGCACCGCCGTTTGTGGAT
>DSBE01000004.1 GCA_011053085.1 Chloroflexota bacterium | reverse complement strand
CCATTCAATAATCCGCGTGTATTGGTCGAGAATTACGTTTCGCATGTGCCGGAAGACCGACAGAAGCATGGACTGGTGATGCCGTATTCGCTGGTAGATAACCTGGTGCTGTGCACCTATTATCAGGAGCCTTTTTCCAAAGGCATTGTCAGGCAGGAGGAACCTATGGTAGAAAGTGCGGAACAACTGGTTGAACAATTTGACATCCGTACCCCCTCCGTCACCGTACCGGCCAGCAACCTTTCAGGCGGTAACCAGCAGAAGGTGATTGTGGCGCGTGAACTAAGCCGCCCGGTGAAATTGTTGATTGTCAACCAGCCCACCCGCGGGTTGGATGTCGGCTCGATTGAGTACATCCACAGCCAGATCGTGGCAATCCGCGACCGCGGCACGGCTGTGTTGCTGGTTTCCGCAGAGCTGGATGAGATTTTGAGCCTGTCAGATCGCATTGCCGTCATGTTCCATGGTGAACTGGTAGCGACCATGGATCGCGCCGAAGCGACCCGGGAAGGTTTGGGTTTGTTGATGATGGGTGTGGCTGGCAAATAATTGCCTGTTTTCGAGAATAGAAGAGAGCAGGTGGAATGCCTGCTCTCTTTTTTGTCATACGAAGACACTGAGAAATGACAAAATGAGTGATTTGGTATAGAATAATGAATCAAATTGACGGTTTCAGCGCAGGTTCACAAGACCCTGTTTAATGAAATGAGGTTATCGGTATGGATAAGAAATCAGCCTATCTGGAAGCGGTGGAAAAGCGAGTCATTTTCTTCGATGGAGCGACCGGAACAAACCTGGAAGAATTCCCGCTAACAGAGAAGGACTTTGGCAGCAAACAATTGATGGGCCTGTTCGACGCGCTGCCGGTATATGCCCCTGATTGGGTGGAAAAGAACCACCGTGCCTTTTTGGATGTCGGGGCGGATGTGATCGAAACGGATAGTTTTCGTTCCAATCGCATCACCCTGGGTGAATTCGGTGCGGCTGAACGGGTGTATGAATTCAACAAAGCTGCCGCGGTGTTAGCGCGCAAGGCGGCTGACGAATATTCCACGGTTAAAAAACCGCGATTTGTGGCTGGTTCGATGGGCCCCACGGGAAAATTGCCTTCGGTGGATGACCCGGAACTGTCCAAGATTACGTTTGATGAGATCCGTGAGGTGTATAAAGAGCAGGCTTTCGGGCTGATTGATGGGGGAGTAGACCTGTTGTTGTTAGAAACATCGCAGGACATCTTAGAAATGAAGGCAGCTATCACCGGCATCCGTGAAGCGCAGCAGGAACGCGGGGTGTGGCTGCCGATTCAGGCACAATTCACCCTGGACGCCAACGGGCGCATGCTGCCCGGCACCAATGTGGAGGCTGCCTGGGCGATCCTCAGCGGTTTTGAAATCGATGTGATCGGCATTAACTGTTCGACCGGCCCGGAACATATGCGCGATACCCTGCGCTGGTTGGGTGAACACGCCACGATGCCGATTTCGTGTATGCCTAACGCCGGTATGCCGCTCAACGAAGCAGGCAAGGTGCGATATCCGATGACCCCGCATCGTTTTGCAGCCTATATGGAAGAATATGTGCGTGATTACGGGATCAATGTTGTTGGTGGGTGCTGCGGCACCACCCCTGAGCACATTGATACCTTGATCAAAGCGGTGGGGGAAGTGAAACCGGCCATTGAGAAGGTTGAAACCGGTGCCACCCTGGCTTCACTGATGGAGGCCACCACTATCCGCCAGCAACCTGCGCCGTTTTTGATCGGTGAACGCCTGAATACCCAGGGCTCACGCATTTTCAAGCGTTTGATGTTGGACAAGAATTATGAGCAGGCGTTCCAAATTGCGCAACAGCAGTCTGAGAGCGGCGCGCATGGGCTGGATATTTGCGTGGCGTTGACCGAAGAAGCCAATGAAAAAGAGTTGATGCGTGCTATGGTCAAACAGGTGGCGCCACGCCTGGCGCTTCCACTGGCTTTAGACAGCACCGAACTGGAGGTGATCGAGGAGGGCTTAAAAACCGCGCCTGGCAAATGCCTTATCAATTCCATTAACCTGGAGGCAGGCGAAGAAAAGGCACGGCGGGTTTTGGGCCTTGCAAAGCGCTATCATGGCGCTGTGATTGCGCTGGTGATTGATGAAGCAGGCATGGCAAAGACCACACATCGAAAAATTGAAGTTGCGCGGCGCATTCATGATCTGGCGGTAAATCAGTGCGGTCTGCCTGCTGGTGACCTGGTTTTTGACCTGTTGACCTTCACCCTGGCGACCGGTCAGGATGAACTGAAGAATGCTGCCGTTGAAACCCTGGATGCCATTCGTGAATTGAAGCAAGAACTACCGGCTGTGCAGACGGTTTTGGGGGTGAGTAATATCTCCTTTGGTTTGAAAGAACCTGCCCGCAAGGTGATCAACAGCGTCATGCTGTATCATGCTGTGCAGGCGGGGCTGGATATGGCAATCGTCAATCCGGCAGGCATACAACCTTATCCGGAGATTCCTGAGGAAGAACGTCAGTTGGCGGAAGATTTGATACTCAATCGCTCCGATGATGCGCTGGCGAAGATAATTACTTTCTATGAGGAACACACCGCCGATTCAGAATCAGAACAGACCCAAAAAGAACAGGCTTTTCTTGCCTTGCCTGCGGATGAGCGCCTGTACCAGCGCATTGTACAGCGCAAAAAAGAAGGCGTGGAAGATGATATCGACAGCTTGTTAAAAGTCTCGCAGAAACCCAATGGGGAAGCCGCGGTGGAGATTCTCAATGATATTCTGCTGCCTGCTATGAAGGAAGTAGGCGACCGCTTTGGTTCGGGTGAGTTGATCCTGCCCTTTGTGCTGCAGTCAGCCGAAGCGATGAAAAAAGCCGTCGCGCACCTTGAGTTGTACTTTGACCAGAGCGAGAATGTAAGCCGCGGAAAAATGGTGCTGGCGACAGTATATGGCGATGTGCACGACATCGGCAAGAACCTGGTGAAAACCATTCTTGAAAATAATGGCTTCGAGGTGATGGACCTTGGCAAGCAGGTGCCGGCGGATGTGATTATCGATACCGCCATCAAGGAAAATGCGGATGCAATCGGTTTGAGCGCGCTGCTGGTGAGTACCAGTCAGCAAATGCCGATGGTGGTTGAAAAGTTGAAGCGCAAGGGCTTGGCCATCCCTGTTTTGGTGGGTGGTGCTGCCATCAACCGCTCGTTTGCCGAACGCGCCAGCCTGATCTATGACCAGAAACCTTATGAGGGCGGTGTCTATTTTTGCAAAGATGCCTTTGAGGGCTTGGAAGTGATGAATGGCCTGTTTGTGGAGCATGTCACACCGCCGCAACTGGTGGCGCAGGAAGGGCAGGAACTACGCATTGGGCGTGATATCCCTGATACGGTTTCCAAGAAAATCCGCCCGGTATTTCATAAGAACACCCAGATCAACCAGATTCCTGTTCCGCCTGTGTGGGGAGCACGGCGTGTGCCGCCTGTCCGCAT
>DSBE01000119.1 GCA_011053085.1 Chloroflexota bacterium | reverse complement strand
GGAACCCTATCTGGATAACGAAAGCAGGGTATGGGAAACCGCTATTGCCGCCAATCAAGCCATCCTGACCATTGATCAAGCCTTGCACACAATCGAAAATGACCTCGCGTTACCAGAGAATTACCTTGATGAACACAAACTGACCCGTCTGGTGTCGCACCAGCAACGTCTGCTGGAAGAATATGAACATCTCGGCGGTCTCAACTATGAAAGCCGCGTCATCACCACCCTCAACGATTTCGGCTTCACGCAAGCGCATTACCACCTGCCTATTTCACAACTGAGTGGCGGGCAGAAGAAACTGCTGGCCCTTGCCACCATCGCACTGGATCAGCCCAATGTGCTTTTACTCGACGAACCCGACAACCATCTCGACATGGACGGCAAAGACTTTCTACAGCGCTTCATCAACCGTTTCAACGGTGCCGTGATCCTGGTGACCCATGACCGCTACCTGCTCGACCTGGTGGTGGATGAGATCGCCGAACTGGAAGCCGGGCGGCTTGCCTTCTACCCAGGCTCCTATTCTGAATACGCATTTGAGAAAGAACAGCGTTTTCAATCCGCCCGAAAACAGTTTGATATTCAGCAGAAAGAAATTAACCGCCTTGAACAGGCCGCCAACCGCCTTCTGACCTGGGGCCGCACCTATGACAACGAAAAACTGATCAAAAAAGGCTTCGCCATCCTCAAACGTATCGAACACATGGACAAGGTCGAAAAACCGTTTGAACCCGGTGCCCCCATGGACCTTGCTTTGAACGGCTGGCGCGGCAGCGACATCGTCCTGCGTATTGAGAATCTGCACCAGACTTTCGCCCCGGATGACACCAACCCCGGCTTGACCCTGTTCACTGGTGCCGGTCTGGAACTACACCACGCCGAACGTGTCGGTCTGGTCGGACCCAACGGCTGCGGCAAATCCATGCTGCTCAAGTTCATTTTGGAGGAACAGCCCTTCGACAGCGGCAGGATTTATGTGGGGCCCAGTGTGCAAATCGCCTATTATGCCCAGCAGCATGAAACCCTCGACCTGAAGAAGACCTTGATTGAATCCATTCAGGATGCCCGTTCGATGTCTGACCAGCGCGCGGTGGCGTTCCTGACCAAGTTCCGCTACACCTACCAGCAAATGCGCGACCCTGCCAGCAGCCTGTCGGGTGGTGAGCGCTCACGCCTGCAGCTGGCAAAAATGATGCTCTCCGGCGCTAATTTCCTGTTGCTGGATGAACCCCCCAACCACCTCGATATCACTTCGGCGGAAGTATTGGAAGAACAGCTGGCGGAGTTTGTCGGCTCGCTGTTGATCGTGTCGCATGACCGCTATTTCCTTGACCGTATCTGTTCACGCATCGTAGCGGTGGAGGACAGGAAACTTGTCTCTTACAGCGGTAATTATAGTGACTATTTGAACCGCACCAGACTGGGGTAGAATGAGGAGAATGAGTGAATTTTGAGTTTTTCTTAGATACTCAAATTTCTACCTGATATTATCATTGCGAAACCTTTGGGTTACAAGAATAACCCAAAGTTGCGAACGGTCTACCCGGAGCCTGCCATGTCACCACAACCCAATATCCTGCTGATCACCTCAGACCAACAGCACTATTTCACCCTGGGCGTCACCAATCCCTTGATCAAGACCCCCAACCTCGACCACCTGGCGCAAGGAGGCACCCGCTTCAACCGCGCTTATTGCCCCAACCCGACCTGTTCTCCCACCCGCGCCAGCCTGATTACAGGAGTCTACCCCTCGGTGCACGGCTGCTGGGCGATCGGCGTGAAAACACCGGAAGATGTGCCCACCATCGGGGACATCTTGCAGCAGAGCGGTTATTACACCGCCCTGATCGGTAAGGCACATTTCCAGCCATTGGCAAGCGCACCGGGTTCTGAATCCATCGAATGCCAACCCCTGCTGCGTGATCTTAATTTCTGGCGCGACTTTCATGGCCCCTGGTATGGTTTTTCGCATGTAGAAACCGCTCGTATGCACACCAATGAATCGCATGCCGGGCAGCATTACGGCCTGTGGTGTGAAGAAAAAGGACTTACCAACTGGCGCGACTACTTTGAAGATTGGCCGCCAACCACAGAACGTAAATACAAAGATGTCTATACGAATGGTGTCATCAACTGGGATCTGCCCGAAGAATATCACCCCACCCACTGGGTCGGTGAACGCACCTGCGCCAACATCGAAGCATCAGTCAAAGACGACAAACCCTTCTTCCTGTGGGCAAGTTTCTTTGATCCCCATCCGCCCTATGTTGTACCAGAACCCTGGTTCAGCCTGTATGACATGGAAGACATGCCCATCGGGCACTTCACACCCGGTGAATTTGACGACATGCCCCCGCAATTTGCCAAAACCCGCGAAGAGCAGCCCGACTTCAGCCAGTACCAAGAACCCGGCGGTAAAGCCCTGCACGGATTCCACTCACACCTGCATGACGCAGCCGTCCTGCGCCATAGTATGGCCGCCTATTACGGGATGGTCAGCCTGATGGATGCCGAAATCGGGCGAATTCTGGACAAACTGGATGAACTTGGTATCGCTGACAACACCCTGGTGGTGTTCACCAGCGATCACGGCCATTTTCTCGGCCAGCATGGTCTCATCGCCAAAGGTGCTTTCCATTACGAAGACCTGCTGCGAGTTCCCCTGCTGGCACGCTATCCCGCCCGTATACCTGCTGGTGCTGTCAGCGATGGACTACAATCCATCATCGACCTGCCTGCCACCTTCCTCAGTGCGGCTGGTATCGAAGTACCGGGTTTTATGCAAAGCCAGGATCAACTGGATATCTGGGCAGGCCGCCAGCCATCGCGCGAGTGGGTCATGGTGGAGAATCGCCATAACCCCACCAGTGTTGATTTGCGTACACTGATCACTGACTGTTACAAAATAACCGTCTACCGCGATGCCGATTACGGAGAATTGTTCGACCTGCAAGACGACCCGCAGGAATTGCACAACCGCTGGGATGATCCTGACTATGCCACCATAAAAGCAAGCCTGCTGCTTACCTTCGTGCAGGCAGAGATCCAAAAAGAACCCACCCGCATGGCGCGTATTGCCCACGCCTGAAAGGAAAAAACATGACATCCAGCATTAACAAAGCCATTGCCGCACTGAGCAAACATCACCTTGATGCTCTGGTGTTGAACCCCGGCCCCACCCAATTCTACTTCAGCGGCCTGCACCTGCATCTATCGGAACGGCCGATGTGCCTGTTCCTCCTGCCCGACAAAGCCCCGGCGATCGTTTTACCTGCTTTCGAGCGCGAGCAGCTTGCCAACACCAGCCTTGCCATGCAGGCCTTTTTCTATGATGATGATCCTGCCGGCTGGCAGAGAGCGTTTACTGATGCCGCCGCCTACGGCAACCTGGCGGGTAAGACCATCGGCATTGAACCCACCCAGATGCGTTATCTGGAGATGCAGTATATACAACAAGCCGCCGCTGACCTCACCTTCACCAGTGCTGCCGACCTCATCGC
>DSBE01000002.1 GCA_011053085.1 Chloroflexota bacterium | reverse complement strand
GGATTGGGTTCTTCGAGTGCGGTGACGGTCGGCGCGCTGCATGCCATGTACGCTTATTTGAATGAGTCGGTGACAGCCGATCGCCTGGCGAAGGAAGCCTGTGAAATTGAAATTGAAGAGCTGCAAAAACCGATTGGCGTGCAGGATCAATATATTTCTGCCTTCGGTGATTTGCGTTTTATAGAATTCAATCATGATGGCAGCATCAAGGTCAATCGAGTGGACATGGCCCCTTCCATCAAACGACTGCTGAATGAAAACCTGCTGATCTTTTTCACCGGCTTGACCCGCAAAGCTGACACTATCCTGGGGGAGCAGCAGCAGAACATTGACCTGCACCTGGCAGTTTTGGGAGAGATGAAGGATATTGCCCGCATCGCTTACAAAGAATTGGTTGCTGGTAATATTGATGCGTTGGGGTGGTTGCTGCATGAGAGCTGGCAGCTCAAGAAACAACTCGCCAGCCGCATTAATAACGGCGTGATCGAAGAAGCCTATCAGGCCGCCTTGTCAGCCGGTGCACTGGGTGGCAAGATCACGGGGGCTGGCGGCGGCGGTTTTCTGCTCCTGTATTGCCCGTATGCCTACCGGTCACAGGTGCGCCAGGCATTGCACAACCTGAAGGAGCTCCCCTTCCAATTAGAGCCTGACGGCAGCAAGGTGATCTTTAATTACCAGCATTCCTCCCTGATGTATTAAGAAAGAGGATGGTTTGTCTGCTGCAATATGGAGTCCAGTGCTTCATACAGGGAATCAAACAAGGGAAATGGCTGCAGTAAGTGTGCCTCAGGCAGGGCGGCTTGAACGGCACCGCGGCCAGTTCGTACGATGATTGATTCACGCACGCCGGCAGCCCGCCCGGCAAGCAAATCCGCGAGAGAATCTCCGATCATGAAGGAACGGCGCAGGTCAATGTGGAATTGTTCGGCGGCTTGCAGCAGCATTCCCGGGCGCGGTTTTCGGCAGTCACACTGGTCTAGCGGGGTGTGCGGGCACATGAAAACAGCATCAACCCGCCCGCCAGCGTTTTCTATTTCACCAACGATGTGATGATTAATGGTATCAGCCTGTGCCATGGTGATAATGCCGCGGTCGATGGCAGATTGATTGGTAACCACAATGATTCTGTAAGGACTGGCAGCTGCTTGGCGAAGTGCAGCCAGTGCAGCAGGCAGGAAAGTGACATCATCGCATGAACGAACGTAGTTCGCACGGTTTTCAATGATGACACCATCGCGGTCAAGAAACAAAGCAGTATCCATTGATTCCATTATAGAGGAAATCACCCCACAATTCATCGCCTTTACTCAAGGCAATGATTGACATACATAGTTCAACCCATTGGAGAGATTCCTGTGACTTTTCACACCCCGCAACAAGAGATCAATAAAGAGGAAAAAACAAGACCCGGCATTGGCTTGTATCTGCGACGTCAGGCAGATGGTATCGGCCGTTATCTGTTGGAACAGGGACTAAGTTTTTTTATCGGCTGGGTGCCAACCATCGTGGGCATTGGAGTGCGGGCGATTTTTTACCGGCTCATGCTGAAGATGCATGGCTGGGCGGCGATCGAGAATGGCGTCCGATTGCGCTTTGCCAACCACCTCTGCCTGCACAATGGCGTTTACATTGACCAGGGCGCCTATTTGCATGCCTGCCCGGGCGGGATCGACATCGGGGAGAACACAATCGTGATGCATGGAGCGGTGCTGCATGTGTATAACTTCCGCGATCTACCGCATGCCGGGATTCACATCGGGCAGAACAGCCTGGTGGGCGAATATAACGTGATTCGTGGGCAGGGCGAGGTCACCATTGGCGATCGCGTGTACACCTCTCCTTTCACGCAAATCCTGGCGGTGAATCATGTGTTCGATGATCCGCAGCGGCCTTTTGTGGAGCAGGGTATCACCGCCGAAGGCATCGTGGTCGAAGATGATGTCTGGATCGGAGCGGGGGCGATCATCACCGATGGCGTGCGGGTGGGACAGGGAACTGTTATCGCGGCTGGCGCGGTGGTGACCGAAGATGTGCCGGCGCATACCGTGGCGGCAGGTGTACCGGCGCGGGTGATCAAGCAGATTGACGGCAGCCAGCCGGCTGGCGCCAAGAATCGCAAGGTTTACTTTTCATAGGAGGATGCTTATGACTATGCTTTCGATTGTCATTCCTGCTTACAACGAAGAAAAAGGAATCAAAGAGATCATGGAGCGTGTCCTGAAGGTGCGCACAAGCCTTCAAGATGCCGGTGTTGACGAGATGGAACTGGTGGTGGTGAATGACGGCTCGAAGGATGGCACGCTTGAGGCGGCAAACGATATCGCCAGTCAGTATGATTGTGTGCGCATCCTCTCACACCCGCAAAATCGCGGATATGGGGCAGCGCTCAAGACCGGTTTTGCGCAATCGCGCGGTGATCTGGTCGGTTTTCTGGATGCAGATGGCACCTATCCTCCCGAATATTTTCCGCAGCTCTGCCAGGCGGCGCTGAAAGGGGCAGAACTGGTCATCGGCACCCGTATGACGGGTGAAGAAAGCCAGATGCCGGCAACACGCCGGTTGGGGAATGTCATTTTTGCCAATATGTTGTGTCTGTTGGGCTGGCAGCATGTGACCGATTGCGCCAGCGGCATGCGGGTTTTCCGCAAAGAGATTCTGGAACACCTGTCACCCTTACCGGATGGGCTTAACCTGACGCCGGTGATGAGCACGCGCGCGGTGCATGAAGGGGTCAAGATGGTGGAGGTACCCATTCCTTACAGCGAGCGGGTCGGCCGCTCCAAACTCAGCGTGGTGCGGGATGGCCGCCTGTTTTTCACCTCGATGGTATGGACAGTCCTTTCCTATAACCCGGTCAGGGTGTTGGGCATCGCCGGGCTGCTGGGGGTGGGGTTTGCCGCGCTGGTGGGCATGGGACTGGTGATCGCGCGCTTGTCGGGTGTCACCGCGCTCAATCCCTGGTGGGTGTTCGCCCTGTTTGCCGCGCTGGTGCTGGGAGTGGCTGGCATCAGCCTGTTTGCGTTGGGGGTAACCTTCAACTATCTGGTGTCTTTGTTCTACCAGGAACCGGTGCGGCAGGGACTGTTCGGCAAACCGATGTTTAAGAAACCGCTGGAACATCAATTCGGCTGGATGGGGGTGGTGTGCATGGCGGTTGGCCTCCTGATTGCGCTGGTCTCGTTCGTTTTTAGTTTGAACGGCTGGGAGATCGCCCGTTTGTGGCTGTATCTGTTGGGCGGGGCGTTGATCAACCTGGTCGGCATTCAATTGATCATTTACTGGCTGCTCATCAGTGTGCTGCATGACCTGAGCCAGCGTGATTTGTTGACACAGGCAGATATGCAGCCCTGGTAGCGACAAATGCCGACCAAATAAATGGAATATGAAAGAATCCAATAAGACAGTGAACGAATTCAAAAATCGCGGCACCAATCCTTTGAAAATTGTGCATGAAGCCAATTTCCCTTCGGCAGACCATATCGTGCATGATGTGATCAACGCGGAGCAGCGC
>DSBE01000235.1 GCA_011053085.1 Chloroflexota bacterium | reverse complement strand
GTCATATTCACGCCAGGTACGTACATACAGAACGCCATTGCGGTTAACGGCATAACCGAAGATCGGCATGGGTTCTTGTTGTGAATCGAATGAAAGATAATGACGGCTATCGCTGATATCTGCCGTCGTGCGATACATATAAGAGCCCTGCAAGATACGTGACATGGGTGCATCTTCCAGGATTAGCGACAGCGGCTCAGAAGAGAAGTCATCTGCTGTGAAGAACAGGCTGTACTCATCGGCAATCATGCCCCGAAACGGCACCGGATCGGGAAACCAGACCAAATCTCCGTTGGACAAGAGGTCGAAACTACCGTATTCGTTGAGCAAGAAAGTGTCGATGGTGTTGACTGCCCACAATTGCACTTCGATGACATTATTGAACGGATCGAAGAATGTCAGGTTGCCGTTGGATTCATACACAAAGTCCCAGCCGTCTGGCAGGTTGATCGAGAGGGGTGGCAGGCGGAAGTAGCGCTTATCAGAAAGCTCGTAAAGTTCGGCCTGCGGCTGAAGAATTATTTGATCAAAATGGTCATCATTCAATTCGCTCTCTACAACCGTGGAGGTTGGGGTGTTTTCTTCTGCAGTTGTTGGGGTGGGCGTGGGCAGCTCCGGTTCAGCTTGATTTGCGAGCAAGGCCTGTGTGGGCAGGTTGTCGATCTCCTGCTGCAATTGAGCCAGTTCCTGCTGTGATAGATCAGCGCGGGCTGCGAGGGTTTTTTGCTGGTTCATCATGTTAGCAGCCAATGAATTCAGGTGGTTGATCTGTCGGTCGAGCATCAGCACCCAGCCTGCCAGGATGATAACCCCCAACAAGATCAAGGCGGTCATTCCCAAATTGAGCGAGACTAACAAATTGCCCTGCTTATTTTCTTTGTCCATACCAGATCCGCGATTGTTTAAGGTGCTTTTATTGTAAGAAGGGCGGTTGAATTGGTCAAGCTTTCCGCAACCTTCAATTCTGGCGGGCATGCTGTCTGCCGGTTGTAAAGAATCGTTAACCTGTGTTTGCGCAGTACATTTGACTAACTCTGTCAATTTTATGGAGAGGTTGCACTTTGCTCAAGCAGCCAGTTACCCACAATTATGCCCATTTCACCAATGGCGGTTTCCAATTCTTTATAACTCGCAGTGTCAATGGCATCATCATACGCATAAAATTGGAGCAAATAGATTTGGCCATCATGGATGGCAATTCCGCTGTCCGCGACGATCAATAAGGGGTCAATCAGCGATCCGCGTTTGTTATAGGGCAACAATTTCTCCTGGCTAAGTTCGTTCATCAGCCCCAGGCGCAGGTCATCGTTTTCACTATATTCAGCCAATAAACTCAGCAGATATTGGCGCGCAGATTCGCTAAGGGAAGTGCCGGCATATAGGCTGCGGAGAAGGATGTTCATGTCTCGTGCGGTCGATTGACGCTGAACAAGAAATGTGTGTGTCAGACCCCATGTTTCCAATACGGCGGTTTGGCTCATGGGTGATTTATGAATGTTCTGATAGAGGATATCAGTAGCATATTCGTCGGATAAAACCAGCATCGCCCACAAGAGTTGTGCATAGGAACGGTCATTTTCCAGGATGTTGTAGTTCGGTTCGTGCTGAAGCTGTTCTTCGAGTGTGCCTTCGCCGAATTCCTCCAGAAATTTTAGGGTCAGCATGGCGATTGCGATTTTGATGGTCGAGGCAGTGTGAATGCGTTCATCAGGACGGCGTGCGTAGATCGTTTCTCCTGTGAGGGTTTCGATGAGGATATTCCATTTTCCACCGGTTGCTGAAACCACACGATCTAGTTGGGCAGCCAGCATTTGTTGTTGTGCTGAAGGTTCGATGATCGGAAGGATGGGTCTAAAGCGTAAATACCCTTCTGTGCCGGTCAGGCCCAGTTTCCGATTAAAGTCATCTGCCCATTCATATACCATCCCGATGCCTGGCAACGCTGGATCATACAGCAAGGTTTCCACGATCACAAAACTGGTGTCATCGGGATCATCATTCAGATAGCCCCGTTCTACATTCTGCACAGTATAGGCGCGCCCCTTCTCATCCACGCGGCTGACGGTGAACATATGCTCATAATCTCCACCGAAAGTATATACCAGGTCTCCAGGCATCATAGGATCAACGGCGTAGTTGATTTCTGCCATCGGGGTGAAGTCGCGTTTCCATTCATAACGCTCCACCGGGAAAGCTTCTTTATAAATCGATTCATTAGTCTCAGGCAGGGGACTGGCGAGCCATAAGTCATTGAGCGGAAGGTAGGGCGAAAGCAAACCGGCATCCTGCAAGATTGCAATCGACAGTAGGCTGTGGGTTAACGAGGCATTTGCACCGGCAGCAAAATTCATCGTCCCGACTGTTGCATCAGCGCTTGCAGTATCCGGGCTGATGCAAGCCGCAGCCGCGGCTGCAAGACGATCCAATTGATTCTGGTTCAACACCGACCCAGTCAGAGGGTCCTTTGTTGGTGTTGGTTGGATCGGTGCGGTTTGGGTCGGCTGAGGAGTGGTGGAGGGGATACTCGTTTCTCTGATGCGTGTTGGTGTTGCTGCCCCCCGGGTTATTTCAGAAGATTCCGATAGCAGGTTGATTTGCGTTGGTGGGTGTCGGTTTTCATTATCTTGGTTCTGGCAGTTAACCAGCACGATTCCCACTGCCAGGACGAATATAAGCAAAAAAAATCGCTGCAAATTTATTTTCATCTGCATATGCAAATTATAGCATGACCAAACTGATATGAGCAGTGTCGATGTATTTGATACAATTGCAGTGAACCTTTCCCTGAATTACTTTCGAGGTTAACCATGAATGAATTTTCACCTATTGATGTCGATGAGCTTCTTCCTCAACCTGGGGAAGCTGACTTTTCTCAATTGCTAAAAGTGCTGCGCCGTGAAGAACCTTGCCGCCCCGTACTGTTTGAATTCTTTCTGAATGACCGCCTGTATGAAAAGCTGTCAGGCAAGAAAATTACGCCAGAGATGGATTGGATCACTTATGAGCAGGTGCGTTTTGCGGCGTACCTGCGCGCTGGTTATGACTATGTGACCGTGAAAGTGCCTGGGTTTGAATTTCCGCACGGGGAACAGGCGCATGACGCTTCGGTGTCGCAGAATGAAGGTGCGATGATCTCAGACTGCGCCAGCATGGAGGTTTACCCATGGATCGCAGCGGAAGCGGCGCGCTTTGACTGGCTGGAAGAGCTGGCGCAATATCTGCCGCCCGGGATGAAAATGGTTATCTGGGGCCCCGGCGGGGTGTTAGAAAATGCCATTTCGCTGGTGGGGTATGAAAACCTGTGCCTGTTGATCATGGATGATCCCGATTTTGCCATGGAGTTGTTTGCCAACATCGGCAGCCGCTTGGAGCGCTACTATCAGTTGACAGCCGCCTATGACTTTGTGGGTGCTTGTATTTCTAACGATGATTGGGGCTTCAAGACCCAGACCTTGTTCTCGCCGCGCGCCATGCGCCAGTTCGTGTTCCCGTGGCACAGGCGCATTGTGGAACAGATTCAT
>DSBE01000019.1 GCA_011053085.1 Chloroflexota bacterium | reverse complement strand
GTATAATGGCTGGAATATCTGGTGCGTGGCGGCGACCAATGTTTGTTATTACCATCGGGTTCAGCCAGGCAATGAAGTCGACCTGCGCACGATTGAGATTGTTCAGCATTAATTCTGAATTTTCTAACAAAACTATTATATAAAAGTTGATGTTTTGTGTTAAACTCTAATTGATACTTAGTATCAATTAGAGAGGATTAACGCATGAAAGTCAATTTTGTTATTCTATTGGTAGTGTTGATGAGCGTGCTGGTTGCTTGCTCGTCAACACCTGAAACAACCGGGAAGGATGCTGCCCCCATCGTTTTTGTCAGTATTGTTCCGCAGCAATATTTTGTTAACCGCATCGCCGGCGACCTGGTTGACGCCAGGGTGATGGTTGAGCCTGGTGCGGATCCGCATACATACGAACCCAAACCCTCGCAGATGGCGGCTTTATCAGATGCATTGGCGTATTTTGCGATTGACATTGAATTTGAGGAGGCCTGGCTGGCAAGGTTTGCGGATGCCAATCCAGACATGGTCATCATTGACACGACGGAAGGTATCGAGAAGATGCCGATGTTGTTTGAGGACAGTCATGAGGACGAAGAAGAACACCTTGATGATGTTGACCATGATGAAGATGAACTTGACCCGCATGTGTGGGTATCACCGGCACTTGTAAAAATCCAGGCGCAGCATATGTATGATTCGTTGGTCGAAATGCTGCCAGAACATGAGGCGGTGTTCACAGAAAATTTTAACACCTTTGTAGGTGAGATTGATGCCCTGGAAGCTGACATTGAGCAGGCGCTGGTGGGTGTAACGTCCCGAAAATTTATCGTTTTCCATCCTTCATGGGGTTATTTCGCGGCCCAATTTGACCTGGACATGATCCCGATCGAGGTGGGGGGAACAGAACCGAGTGCAGCTGAACTGTCGATGATCATTGATGAAGCCCGAGAGGAAGACATCCATGTCATTTTCGCTCAGCCCGAGTTCAGCACGAAGAGTGCGGAAACCATTGCCAGGGAGATTGATGGAGAAGTGATCTTGATCAGTCCTTTGGCGTATAATTGGTTAGAGAACCTACAGCAGGTTGCTCAGAGCATGGCTGAAGTTCTTAGTCAATAGAGTAGAACAGGTGGTTTTTCCAATGCAAGATGTAATAACACTTCGCCATGTTTGGGCTGGCTATGAGGACGATGTGGTACTGGAAGACATCAATTTTTCTGTCAGACCAGATGATTTTATCGGGTTGATCGGCCCCAATGGTGGCGGAAAGACCACCTTAATGCGGGTATTATTAGGGTTGGTGAAGCCCCTGAGAGGCCAGGTGTCCATCATGGGCAAACCACCCGAATTGGGCAGAGAACATATCGGGTATGTGCCACAGATCATTGATTTCGACCGCAGCTTTCCCATTACATTGTTTGATGTTGTCAGGATGGGGCGGTTAGGGCATCGCAAATTGTTCCATCGCTATAACGCACAGGATAACGAAATTGCCATGGCAGCTTTGCGTGATGTTGAGATGGAATCTTTGAAAGACACGCCGATTGGCGAATTATCCGGTGGCCAGCGGCAGCGGGTGTTGATCGCCAGGGCGTTGGCCAGCCAGCCACAGATACTGCTTTTGGATGAGCCGACATCGAGCATAGACCCCAAAGTGAGCACCAGTATCTATGAATTGTTGCAGCGGTTGAATGAGCGCATGGCTATTATTCTGGTATCACATGATATGAACGCGATTTCTTCTTATGTTAAGACCATCGGTTGCGTCAGCCGGAAATTGTTCTATCATGCTGAGAAGGCTGTGACAGCCGAAATGCTGGAGGCAGCATATCAATGTCCGATTGATCTGATCGCGCATGGTTTACCTCACCGCCATCTCGAAGAGCACGTCCATGAGGAGGCTGCCCTGTGATAAATACAATATGGTCAGCCTTGCAATATGGTTTTATGCAGAATGCCCTGATAACTGCGGTCTTGATCAGTATTGCCTGCGGCATCATCGGGACCTATGTTGTCTTAAAACGCATTGTTTTCTTGAGCGGCGGTGTTGCGCATGCCGCCTATGGCGGCATTGGTTTGGGGTATCTTCTAAAAATCCCACCTCTGGTGAGTGCGCTCGGCTTCAGTCTGTTGGCTTCATTCTCGATGGCATGGGTGCATCGCAAAACCAAAGAACGTTCTGATACCATCATCGGCGTGATGTGGGCGCTTGGCATGGCGCTTGGCATCATTTTTGTTGACCTGGCATCGGGGTACAAAGCTGATTTGATGAGTTACTTGTTTGGCTCCATTCTGGCGGTCTCACAACTGGAATTAATGCTAATGGCTGTGATGGATATTCTCATCATTGTTCTGGCGGCTCTCTTCTTCAAAGAGTTTCTGGCACTTTCTTTTGATGAGACCTTCACCACCATCCGCAACGTGGCTGTTGACTGGTTGTATGTGATATTGGTTGGCATGATTGGCTTGACTGTGGTGATGATGATGCGAGTGGTGGGGTTAATCATGGTGATAGCACTGCTGACCATTCCACCGGCGATCAGCAATATGTTCGTCAAAGAGATGAAGAAGATGATGGTGATGTCGATTTTACTCAGCCTGGTTTTCACCACCAGTGGTTTGTTGGTTTCGTATTTAATTGACCTTACTTCAGGTGCAGTCATTATCATGATCAGCGGGATTGCTTACCTGTTGAGCTACGTGGGTAAAAATCTTTACCAAATCTTTAAAAATCGACAGGCGGGGGTGGAAGTTCATGAATGAACAGGTGCTGTATCAACAGGCGTTGCAGATTCTTCGAGACCATGGCTATAAATTGACGGAAGCCCGCAAGCAAGTCCTGGACATTCTGATGTCGCATGCAGAGCACCTGACCTCTTCTGACATACTGGCTTTGACGGTGAAGAGTGATGCCAATATCGGGAGGGCGAGTGTCTTTCGCGCGTTGGATTTGTTCACAGATCTGGGCATTATACGGCCTATCTATCATGAATCTCAAAGCCCGCATTATGTCGTCTTCGAATCCAATGGGCATCATGCCCATCTTGTGTGCCGTGAATGTGATAAAGTGGTTGATCTGGATGAATGTCACCTGGGTGAATTATTGGATGGTTTTGCTGCTGAACACAAATTCTCTCTATCAGGTCATTTGTTAGAGCTATTTGGGGTTTGTGAAGATTGCTCCCTGCACAAATGAAAAACTAACCGCATTGGTGTGTCTTGACGTCAGTATCAAGGTAAGATTAGTTGCAGTAGATAATACGCAAGCTAGCTACATGGAGGAGTTCATCAATGTGTCATTATGGGTTTAATTTCCAATGGATGTTTATCTGGCACGGTCAACAGCCACCGCCACCGGATGAGAAGGCACTAGACTTTCTGGTGGCGCATGGGTTCAATTTTGTCCGCATTCCCACCGATTACCGCTTGTGGACAAAGGACTTTGACTATCTGCATCCGGATGAGGATGTGTGGAATGCCCTGGATCAGTATTTGGCAGCCTGCCGAAACCGCGGGATTCATATGTGT
>DSBE01000362.1 GCA_011053085.1 Chloroflexota bacterium | reverse complement strand
TGAGGAGATTGTTGAGGACTTAACTGCCTCTGAAGACGAGGCGTTACCTGAGGATGCTGAGGAAACCGCTGTGGAAGAAGCCACGGCTACCATTGAAGTTTTGCCGGCGGCAACCGAAGAAACACCGCTGACGCCCACACCTGAACACGCTACAATCGAAGAGCCACAAGCCGAACGGCAAGGTTGGGTGGTTGCGCTGGCTGGCGGTGTGCTGGTTGCGGCGGTCGGTCTCGCAATAATCCTGTTAAGAAAGAAGAAGTAAGCTCTTTATTGGAGGAAACATGAACGAATCCATTACCATTCACGACATCGCCAAAATGATTGACCATTCACTGCTGCACCCCGCCATGACTGATGAGGAGATTCTGGCAGGCCTGTACCTGGCGAAGGAATACGATGCGGCGACCTGCTGCGTCAAGCCCTATTCTGTCAAGACCGCGGCGGAAGTGCTTGCGGGCAGCGATGTGGGGGTGTGCGCGGTGATCGGCTTTCCGGCGGGCAACAGTACCACTGCCATCAAGGTGGCAGAAACTGAGCAGGTCATTGCAGATGGCGCCACCGAGGTGGACATGGTGGTCAATGTGGGCAAGGTGCTTAGCGGTGATTGGGACTATGTGTCGAATGAGATCCAGGCGGTCAATGATGCCTGCCTGTCGCATAGTGCCATTCTCAAGGTGATCTTCGAGACCGACTTTTTGCAGGATGAACACATTATCCGCCTGTGCGAGATTTGCTCACTGTACAAGGTGGCGTTTGTCAAGACTTCCACCGGGTTTGGTTTTGTGAAGCAGCCTAACGGTTATTACACTTATCATGGCGCGACTGAACACAACATCGCTTTGATGCGGCAGCACAGTGACCCGGCGGTGCAGGTGAAGGCTTCCGGCGGCGTGCGTGATTTAGATGCGCTGCTGAAGATGCGTGCGCTGGGTGCCACCCGCATTGGCGCGACCGCCACCAAAGCCATCATCGAAGAAGCCAAAAGACGCGGGATTCAATAACACAAGGAGCTAGATGAACGACCTTTCCTTGGAACTGGGCTTTACCGAAGTTTATAAGGCGCATAGCCACGAAGACCGCGCCATCCGTGAGGCGCATGTGCTGCGCTACCTGATGCCGCGCATCTTTCAACCAATTGAGGCACAGGATTTGTTCGCCGGGCGGATTAACTATCCGCCGTTGTGTTTTGGTTTGGAAGAGGCCTCCGGCGGCCCGGTGTATTGCTGTTATCCAGAGCGGGTGCGCAGCAAGATGGACCGTCTGGGGGTGAGTGATGATCAGCGCGCTGAAGTCGAGGATATGATTGCCTTCTGGGAAAAAGAAAACACCATCGGCGGTAAGCTGGTGTCTATCCTGCCGGAAGACATTTTGACAGCTACTTCCAACCCCATCGCCAGCATGTTCGGCAGGCTGTCGGGATCGGTGATTGATTTCACCACACTGGTGGCCATCGGCATCCCCGGGCTGCGGGAGAGGATTCAGGCAGGCCGTAAAGAACATGGCGACCTGTCGCTTTACACCGCCATGGAAATGGCGCTGGATTTGCTGGTCGACATTATGCACTGGTATGAAGAGCAGGCCCTGCAAATGGCGCGTGAAAGCAAAGACGAAAAGCGCGAGATGGCTTTGCTAACCATTGCCGACTCCCTGAATTTCATCGCAGAAAACAAGCCCGCCACTTTTCATCAAGCCATGCAACTGCACTGGTTGTATGCTCTCATCTCGGGGGTAGTGAATTACGGCCGCATGGATGTTGCCATGGGAGATTTTTTGGCAGAAGACCTTGCGGCAGGCCGCATCAGCGAGGCAGAAGCCCTTACCATGCTGCAATCTTTGTGGCAGCTGATGGCAGACCGCAAGATCATCTTCAACGGGCGTGTGTTCATCGGTGGGCTGGGGCGACCCAATGTGGAAAATGCTGACCGATTTGCGATGCTGGCAATGGAAGCCACGCGCACAGTGATCGAGATCGAACCGCAACTGACGCTGCGCATTTATGGCGGTATGAACCCGATGTTATGGGAAAAAGCGCTGGATGTGATTGGCGAGGGGCGCACATTCCCGATGTTGTTCAACGATGATGTGAACGTGCCGGCGGTGAGCAAGGGGTTCAATGTCAGTTTTGACGAGGCAAAAAATTATCTGCCGTATGGCTGTGGTGAATATGCGCTGGAAGGGATCAGCTTCGGCTCTCCCAACTGCAGCCTGAACCCGCTGAAAGCGCTGGAAGTCACCCTGCATAACGGGGTTGACGTCATGACAGGCGAACCGACTGGTCTGGCGCTGGGTGGGTTGGATCAATTCGCAAGCTTTGATGACCTGTGGCAGGCGTATAAAACACAATTGGAATTCCATGTGGAGCAACTGGCAAACCGCCACGCCATCGAATACAAGATCGAGGACCAGGAAGCCGCGTTCTTGTTCATCAGCATGCTGTACGATGACTGCATTGCGCGCGGTAAGTCGGTGGTGGGCGGGGGCGTGCGCTACCGAGGCGGCATCATCGAAACCTTTGGTATGGTCAATGCGGCTGACAGCCTGAACGTGATCAAACAACTGGTATATGAACAAAAACGACTGACCCTGGCTGAGCTGGTGACTGCGCTGGATGCTGACTTTGTTGGGTATGAAGATATCTACCAGATGATCCAGCAGGTGACAAAATACGGCAACGATGATGATACCGCGGACGCGGTCTTGCAGCAGGTCAGCGACCATGTAGCGCTGCACACCTATCATCAGGCAGAACGGATCGGATTCGATTATTACCTGATCGTGAATGTGAACAACAAAGGCAATGTCACCGCGGGGATGAAGAGCATCGCTTCGGCGGATGGGCGGCGCAGCGGCGGGCCGCTGGCGAATGGCAATACGCCCACTGCCGGCAACGACCATTGCGGGGTGACTGCCTTTTTGAACTCCATCATCAAGCCTGATCCGACCTATCATGCCGGCTATACCCACAATATGAAATTCAATCCGCGCATGTTCAGGGAGGAGCGCCCAAAGCTCAATGCCTTGCTGGAAACCTACTTTGCCTGCGGCGGCACCCAATCGATGATTACGGTGGTCAACCGCGGTGACCTTGAAGCGGCCATGCAGGAGCCCGAAAAGTACCGTCACCTGATCGTGCGCGTGGGCGGATTCAGCGCGCGTTTTGTCGAACTCGACCCTGAAGTGCAGCTGGATCTGCTTGCCAGAACGCTCTACTAGGAAATTATGACGATGAAGGCAGAAACCGGGATCGTTTTCGATATTCAACGCTGTTCCTTGCACGATGGCCCGGGCATTCGCACCACGATTTTCCTCAAAGGCTGTCAATTGACCTGTCAGTGGTGCCACAATCCGGAGTCGATCGCTTTTCAGCTGCAGCTGTCATACAATCCTGCGCAATGCGTCAATTGCCTGGCCTGTGTGCGCGCCTGTGACTTTGACGCGCATCTTGTTGATGAACAGGGGCACCATTTGATGGATTTTACGCGCTGCACTGCCTGCGGCGAGTGCGTGGAGATGTGTCAGGGGAATGCCTTG
>DSBE01000085.1 GCA_011053085.1 Chloroflexota bacterium | reverse complement strand
TGTTGCAAGTAGGTAGGAGCATCAGAAAAATGGAGTGTGGCGATGGGCAGTAAGAAAATTCGGGTGGGCTTTCACTTTTTCCAAGACCTGGATCACTACACAATCGGCCAGGCAGATCATTGGCATCGGTCGGTCGGTGAATATTCAGGTGGCTTTGTTGTATTGCTTTCGCCGACAGATCGGGCCATACCGGAGACGATCCTGGATTTTTTCCTCAACCGCAACATTATGCCCATCATTCAGTTTGATTATCATGCTTTGCGGCAGGCTGATCCGCATGATGTGGATCTCTTGCTATCACACTATCACCGTGCCGGTGTTAAATTAATGCAGCTGGCAGGCTATATCAATCAAAAAGAGTATTGGCAGGATACGAGTGGCACGAATTCCATATTGGAACAAATCGCCGAGGCTGTTGCGTGGTTTCATCAGCTGGCTGTGGTCAAAGGATTCGCCCATGTGCTCCCGAAAATGGTGCCAGGCGGTGATTATTGGGACTTGATCGTTCTCGAACAAGTGTTGAAAGCGATTGAACAGACGGAGTTGGGTCTTACTTCAGTGGTATTGTCGTATGCAGCCTGGACTTTTGGGCATTCCTTGTTGTGGGGCGAAGGGGGGCATGCCAAATGGATTCAAGCGCTGCCCTATCAAAAAACTGTCTCAGGCGAAGATCATAGAGGATTTCTTGGATATACGTGGTACCAGGAGATTGCGGTAAATGTCTTAGGATATAAATTGCCGGTCATATTATTCGATGCGGGCCGAAAGAAGTTGGATGTTGTGGCAGATTCAGGTGATGAGTTTGTGGTTCAATTTCGTAAGATCTTTGATTTTCTTGTTGACCCAAGAAAACAAACTTTGCTTGATCATGTGACTGGTGTTTGTTTTTCTTTTGTACCTGATTTTTCCAGTGAAGAGCTGGTAACCACCATCCAGAAGTACATGCCGCGGTGGGAAGGAAAGAATAACTACCAATCTGAAGAGCAGGTGGTTGATAAAGTGATGGTTATTGAGCCAGAAAAAGAAAAAAGAAAGCGAATCAAGCATTATTTGTTATTACCGAAATATGAGTGGGGGATCGCCAAGTGGCATTTAGAAGCTGCAATACCGTTCATTCAAAAACATCATGCCACACTTGGTTTCAGCCTTGAGGAAGCCTATCAGGCAGAAAAAGTTACGATCGTGATGGACAACGATGTATTTCCCGATGGAATACTCGGAGAGTTGCACGAGCATGGCTGCGATGTAAGGGTGCTGCGGGGTGATGGTACAAAAATTGCAGCATTGTTGGCAGAATAGAGGTTACCGAACAGGGATACAAACCGAAAGGGCAGAAAAATGGATAAGCCTGTGATGAAAGTGATTGGTATGGGTGGCGGCGGTTCTAATGCTGTGAACCGTATGATTGAACTCGGCATTAAAGAGGTGGAATTTATCGCCGCCAACACCGATAAACAGGTGTTGGATACCTGCCTTGCCCCGGTAAAAATTCAGTTAGGACCTAAAATGACCAAGGGCATGGGCGCCGGGGGTAATCCACAAATTGGTGAAGCTGCCGCGGTGGAAAGCAAGCGAGAGATTGCCAGTGCGCTTGAGGGCGCTGATATCATCTTCCTGACAGCAGGTATGGGCGGTGGTACCGGAACGGGTTCAATACCGGTTGCGGCAAAAATTGCCAAGGAGACGGGTGCAATTACTGTAGCCATCGTTACAACACCATTCTCTTTTGAGATGCACCGCAGAAGGCAGAATGCAGATTGGGGATTGGACAAACTCTACCCTCACTGTGATACTGTCATCACGGTATCTAATGACAAATTACTGCGGGCTCATTCCGCCAATCTTCCCATGGACATTGCCTTCAGGCTGGCTGATGACTTACTACGTCAGGCCATACAAGGTATCACTGAGCTAATTTCTCATCCTGGCATGATCAATGTCAGTTACATGCATATTTTGAATCAATTCCGCAGTGGCGGCGGTTCGGTATTGGCAATTGGACGGGCGCGGGGTGAAAATGCAACCTTGAAGGCAGTCGAGCAAGCGCTTGCCCATCCGTTATTGGATGATATTTTGTTGGAAGATGCCTCCAGTGTGATCGCTAATTTTAGCGGTAGTGATTCAATGACCTTTTTCGAGCTGGCAGAAGCACTCACCTTCATTCACGAACAAACACCCGTGGAAACCGAATTGATCCCAGGCGTTAGAAATGATAACACCCTGGGCGATACAGTGGAAGTGATAATGATCCTCACCGGGGTCACTGGGAAAGATAAGGTTCCTCGTTGGATTGACGAGTTGGAACAGGACATTGTGCCAGAGAAAAAGAACGATCCGGTTATAATTGAGTTTACTGAACACCCGATGCCGCAGCTTAGCGAGTCGCAGCGAATCATTTGGAAAACCGTGGAGAAGAAATCAATTCCACTGATGGACTCTAAGTATACCCATCCATCCACAGCAGAATTTGATATTCCTGCGTTTTTACGGAAAAGGGTGACCGTGGATAGTAATGTGTAAATTGTTTGGTAGAAAGCAGAAAATTATGCAAGAGCAGGCCACAAGCAAAGTGAATCAAAGTATATATCGTCAGTTTCCTGAATTGGCGGGAAAACAACCATCGATCACGAACCGGCCTGATGGAGATTATCTGCTTTCGTATCGCGGATCTGTAACCCTGGATAATGGGCGCAAACTCGAGAGAGTCGTGCGGGAGGCAGCAAGCGAAACTGGTCGAATAAAGAAACTTACGACATCGCGATAGCTTTGGTACAATGGGAATGATGAAAAAATTATTCCTATTGATATCATTACTTGCATTGGTGATCATCTTTGCTGCAGCTATTTTGGCATTACTGTCGGTGTTTAACTTGATGCCATTATACATAGACCTTGGCTTGATTCCTGATGATCGGCAAGAGCAAGACCAGATTGTCATTTTGGTGACAATGACTGATTCTGTGGAATCCAAGAAAATGGCTGTTGAAAAAGCCTGGCTCATTTATTATGTGCTGTCGCGCCATGACACGATGATGGTTGACCAAATCGACGAGCAGGAGATAATTTCTATGGCCCTCGATCAGCCAGTCCGGCAGCGGCCTTTGATCAGGGCGATTGAAAAACAAAAGGATATTCAGATTGATTATTATGTCCTGTTGGATGAACAAGCAGCCCAATCTATCAGCAATCTGTATGATCCTCAACAAAATTCCTTTACCAATTTTTCTGGAGAACAGGTTTGTGGGATGCTTCAACTCATGAATGGAGATTCACTGATCAAAGCATTTGATTTGAGCAGTAATCATATTAAAACAGATCTATCTAATGGTCTTCTTATGGAAATAGTTGATAATAAGAGCGGAATTTTGTGTAACTATATGGATTGATTAACAGGAGCTTTCAAATGGCAGAAGAAAAACAATATTGCCCAACAGATGATAAAGAAATCGTAAAAACCGATGTTCTCATTTTGGGTTCAGGTCCCGCTGGCCTTTCGGCAGCGATTTATGTTGCAAGGGCAGAATTGAAACCGATCTTGC
>DSBE01000344.1 GCA_011053085.1 Chloroflexota bacterium | reverse complement strand
TTTTTGTTATTATTATCAGTGACCAAGGACAATAGACAATGCAAGTGCCATTTTTAGATCTCAACGCCCAATATCGCACCATCAAAACTGAAGTGGACGCTGCTATTCAAGCTGTGCTTGATTCAAGTGCTTTCATTCTGGGACCAGCAGTCGCCGAGTTTGAAAACCATTTCGCACAATTCATCGGTGTCAAACATGCCGTTGGCGTCGATAGCGGCACCCAGGCAATAGAACTGGCCTTACGGGCAGCTGATCTTCAGCCCGGCGATGAAGTGATTGCACCGGCCAACACCTTCATAGCTTCAGTGCTGCCTGTCAGCCGATTGGGTGCAAAACCGGTTTTTGTAGAAATCAACCCCCAAACCTACAATCTTGATATCAACCGCGTCGAATCTGCCATCACACCCAAAACACGCGTGATTCTACCAGTCCACCTCTATGGTCAACCAGTAACGGAAATGGAACGAATTCTTGAGATTGCTGACGATCATCACCTGGTAGTCATTGAAGATGCTGCCCAGGCACATGGCGCTTTCTACAAAGGAAAACGAGTCGGCAGCTTTGGAAAAGCAGCTGCCTTTAGCTTTTATCCCGGAAAAAACCTGGGGGCTTATGGTGATGGCGGCATGGTCGTCACCAATGGTGATGATGTTGCAGAAAAGATCCGCCAATTGAGAAATTATGGGCAAACCAAAAAATACCATCATGAAGAATTGGGCTTTAATCACCGTCTTGATTCCATTCAGGCGGCGGTCCTGGACATCAAATTGAAATATCTGGACCAATGGAACGAAGCCCGTCGGAAGCACGCCGAACAGTATATTCAAAAACTGCAGGATGTCGAAGAAATTATCATGCCGACCGTACCCTCTGAAGTTGAGCCAGTCTGGCATATCTTTGCAATCCGGGCGAAACACCGTGATGCATTACAAGCATACCTGCAAGAATTTGGTGTTTCCACTGGCATCCACTATCCCATTCCTATCCATCTACAAAAATCCTATCAAAATCTGGAATATGAAAAGGGCGACTTTCCGTTGACCGAAACAATCGCGGAAGAATTACTGTCGCTGCCCATGTATGCAGAACTTTCGGATGAACAAATTGATTTCGTCTGCGAAAAAATCCAACAATTTTACGCTGAACATAAGTAGAACAGGAGATGTAACATGCAATTGGTAGATTATCTCAACATCCTCAACCGGCGAAAGGGTATCATCTTTGTAACGCTGATTATTGCCCTCTCCATCATTGCCATTGGCATTACCCAAATTCCACCCGAATACACAGCCACCGCCACCATGCGCATACTAACCGCCAGGGCTGGCGGCGTAGATTATGTAGAATACGACATCGAGTATGCCAAACGGTTGATCGGCACGTATGTGGAAATTGCCAATAGCGATCTGGTTTTGGAACAACTTGCGAAGGACGTATCTCCCCTTCCCACCATCGATGTTACAGTAATAGAGGACACCGAGTTGTTCACCATCAGTGCCACCGATACCGACCCAGAAGTAGCCAAATTCGCTGCCAATAAACTCGCGGAAATATTGATACTTCAAAGCCGTGAAATTTATGGCAGTGAAACCAACATCTTGCTATTAGAACCTGCCAAACAACCAACCGAACCTTCTTCTGCGAGCCCGGTTGTGGTACTTGCGCTTGGGCTTGTTTTGGGGCTTGTCGTAGGGATCACCCTGGCGTTTATTTTCGAGAATCTCGACACACGCATTTACACGCCGAATGAAATGCGCCTGGCAGCGAAACTACCGCTCATTGGTGATATTGGGAATAGTTCCTCTGACCATGACATCTTAATCAATGACCACATCATGGGAGAAGCATTCCGCCGGCTGCGAACCAACGTGTTTGCACCCAGCCAGCACCAGGAATACCGTTCCTTCCTCATCACCAGCCCCGTACCTGATGACGGACGCTCTACCATCACCGCCAACCTGGCAATCATCACCGGCCAATCAGGCCGGAGAGTGATAGTTGTTGATGCCGATTTGCGCAACCCAATGCAGCACAAAATCTTTAAAGTTGACAATGAGGTTGGTCTGAACGATGTATTAATAGCCGGCACGCCGGTTGAAGATGCCATTCAATCAACTGCCTATCAAAACGTCGATATTTTACCAAGTGGTGCCGCTCCTCTGAACCCCGAAGCATTGGATTCAGCAGAGATGAAAAGTGTCATCAGCCATCTCAGCAATAAATATGACGCTGTTCTCATCGACGCCCATTCTTCCTTCTCCGTGACTGACCCTGCGGTCATCGCCCCGAAGGTTGACAGTGTGCTGCTGGTTCTGCGATATGGTTGGGATCGCAAGGAAGTATTGCAGGCGACCCTGAACCATCTCGAACTGGTGAACGCCAACATCGTCGGTATCATCGCCAACCGCACCCAGCTGGGCGTAAATTACCGGCTGCGCCGATGCGCCTGATCACAGTAATAATTTCCTGGTCAGGAAAAAACTTCCTGACCAGGAACCTGAAACCAGAGAAGAGAGTGTTATGCAATTCTCATACTGGAAGAATCAAAACTTTTATATTCTTAGCATTACCGCGATTGCTGCTGTTGCTGTCGGTGTAGCAAGCCTTTTGCTGCCGCCTCAGATGATCATAATCGCCGCGGTCGCTATTATCGGCGCGGGCATTGTGTTGAATTACCCTGAGTTCGGCTTCCTGGCGATCCTGGTGTTTCTTTCTTCTGTGCTAAGCGAGGAATCCATTCCAACCGTGCAGGCTGGCCCCGTCCAGGTCTATATCACAGATGTGATTATGTTGTTTTTACTGGTGATAATGCTTGTACGCCTGTTGGTGGACCCGAATTTCAAACTTGAATTCTCTCCCATGTCCCTCCCCCTGTTTGTTTTCTGGGGATTTGCCCTGCTGTCAACCATCCTGGGCATCCTGGGGGGGAATGTAATCATTGGGCGCGGCTTACACGAAATGCGCATCGTTTCCTATTATTTGCTTTTCTTCCTGTTCATCCATTTGATCAGAGAAAAGAAACAACTGGAACGGACTTTGGATTGGCTGTTTCTGTTAGCCACCATTACCGCTGCTGCCACCCTGGCGCAATACATCCTGGGAGACACATTCGTCTTCCTTGAAGGACGGGTTGAACCTTTCTCACCCGAAAACCAGGCGATGGCAAATGTTATCCGTGTAACTGATAATCCTGGTGAGGGGTTGATCACCACAGCCTTTATCGTACTGACCATCCGGCTATTTCTTTCACAGTTAAAATTTAAAAACATTTACCAGTTTTTCCAATGGGCAATCCTTGGCGGGGCTATGCTGATCGGTTTCAACCGCACCCATTGGGCAGTTGCCGCCATCTCCCTTGCAATCACCTTCTTTATGACCAACCTGGAACAGCGCAAAAAGATCCTCACCTGGAGTCTCTATCTGCTCTGGCTATTGCCTATTGTCATTCTCCCGGGTCTAATTATGCCAGATAGCCCATATGGGCAACTGGTTCAGGCTGCATTCGTCAGGCTCACCAGCCTGTTCACCACGCAATCATATGTCGATCC
>DSBE01000056.1 GCA_011053085.1 Chloroflexota bacterium | reverse complement strand
TTTGTCATCCCGACCGAGTGTAAACCAGCATAGCTGGTTTCACGAGCGGAGGGATCGAAACCCTCAAACATCGCCAAAGCACCTGATTATCTACCGCATCAAACCGTTTGGATTCCTCTGTTTCAGATGGCTGCGCCATCTTCCAGTCGGAAAGACAAAATGCGAGTGATACGGGGTGATTTTCCCGTATCACCGTCATTCTGAACGTGAACAAGCACGGCCTGTTCCGTGAAGGATCCTGTCAGGCCAAACGTGGTAGAACCGCAGATAATTGACCATGCCCAATCATTTCGATTTCTCCGCTCCCTACGGTCGGTCGAAAAGACAGACTCAATGATCATGCAGAGGATGATTTTGCCTGCCTCTCCGTCTTCCCGACCTGGTGTGAACCAGTTACATCGCACGTGTCTACCAATGTGATTCACAGAAAAAAACGATCAGTCTTCAGTCACTCATCAAAAGAACAGCTTGACAAGTTTCAGTGCACGCTGCTTCCAGGGAACACGATGCGTCAGGCCGGTGGCACCGCTGAATTGGTCTTTGTTTTCCAAATACCACTGATAGTTGCGCAGTAAGGCCTGCTTATTGGAGTATTTGGGCGCAAACCCCAGGACTTTGCGGGCTTTTTCGATGGATACGAAGGAATCCTTGGAAGCGGTTTCATAGATCCAGGGATACAGGGGAGATAGTTTCAATGCCTCCAGCACCTTCAAGATCAATATCACAGGTGCGGCAGGGAAGGGCTTGATCTTCTTACCGTAGCCAGCTGCATCCAGCACCGCCTGATAATCCTCTTTCATGGTGGTATATTCAGCCGCGCCAACGTTAAAGGTGTCATTGACGATGCTCTCATCCAGTTCGATGCAGGCAAGAATCGCCTGGCACAGGTCTTCGACATCCAACAACTGGTACTGGTTGTTGCCGGAACCAATCATGGGGAAATGTTTGCCCTCGCTCGCCCATTCATAGAAAATCGCAAAGACTCCCAGCCGTTCAGGCCCGATGAAGGATTTGGGGCGAATGATGGGAATGCACAGTCCTTTTGCGCGGTATTCCTCAGAGATTTCTTCGGCTTTCACCTTGGCGATGCCGTAGGGGCCTACCCCGCTGCGCGCATCGGTTTCATACAGCGGATGATGATCGGGTACGCCATAGACAGCGGTTGAGGAAATATGGATAACGCGCTGAATGCCGTAGGCAACTGCCTGTTCAAAGACGTTGCGCGTGCCTTCGATGTCGGTGGAAAAGATCTCTTCCGGCGTATACAATGGCAGCGCGGCGGCGGTATGAATGACCAGATCAGCCCCTTTCATGCTTTCTTTGAGGGCGTCCTTGTCGCGGATATCACCCTGAAAGAAAGTGATCTGATCGCGTTCCGGATAGGTGAAATCCACCAGGTCGATTCCGGCGATGTCATCATACCCATGTGATTTTAAGGTTCGAACCAAATTAATACTGAGAAAACCACTGATGCCTGTAATAAAAATGCGCATGTCCAATCCTTTTAACGATGTCTATGTTCAATTGTGCTGCTTGCAGTTGATATTCTAACCTAACATTATTATAAATGATTATGTAACCTGGCCACTGATGACAGCATAGGTGAATTATCATGTCCAATCATGTCGATTTCTCCGCTCCCTGCGGTCGGTCGAAATGACCGAATCCATAAACATGTAGGAGATGGGGCAAAGCAAAGGACCGAAACCACCCAATAGGATATGGCTTCTTTTGTTTGACCGTGCCCGGTCTGATGGGATGCTTCGTGCGCCTACATCGTCCGCCGGCCCTCAGCAAAGCACCGTATCTCTCTCGCTACAACACCCCCGCCAGCAGCGCCAGCACCACCCCGCCTGCTACCACCGAGCCCAACTGCCCGGCGGCATTGGCGCCCATGGCGTGCATCAGCAGGAAATTCTCATAGTCTTCCTCCAGCGCCACCTGGTGTACCAGGCGCGCGGACATGGGAAAAGCGCTGATGCCGGCCGCGCCGATCAGGGGGTTGAACTTCTTGCCGCTCAGCAGATACATGAGTTTACCGAACAGCACCCCGCCAGCGGTGTCAGCGATGAAGGCCAGCAGGCCCAGCCCCAAAATCGCCAGGGTTTGCGGTTGGATGAATTTGTCGCCGGTCATCGTGCCGCCGATGACCAGCCCCAGGAACAGCGTGGTCAGGTTGGCGAGTTCGTTCTGCGCCGCGGCGCTCAACCGCTCCAGTACACCCGATTCACGGATCAGGTTGCCGAACATCAGCGCCGAGATCAGCGGCGAGGCTTTGGGTGCGATCAACGACACCAGCAGCGTGACCAGCAGGGGAAACAGGATGCGCACCGTGCGAGAAACCGGTTTGGCGCTGTAGGGCATGCGCACGCGCCGTTCTTCACGCGTGGTCAGCGCGCGCATCACCGGCGGCTGGATGATGGGCACCAGTGACATGTACGAATAGGCCGCCACCGCAATCGGCCCCAGCAGTTCAGGCGCCAGTTTGGAGGATACATAGATGGCAGTCGGTCCGTCGATGGCGCCGATGATGCCGATCGAGGCGGCTTCATTCATCGGAAAGCCCAGCAGCAGCGCCAGCATCAACACAACGAAAATGCCGATCTGCCCGGCAGCACCCAGCACCGCCATTTTGGGGTTTTCCAGCAGCGGGCCAAAGTCCGTCATGGCGCCGATGGCGATGAAGACAAACAACGGGAACAACTCGGTGGCGATGCCGGCGTCATACAGCGTCTTCAGGAACCCGCCCGGGTCGAGTACGCCGGTGAGGGGCAGGTTGGCGAGAATAGCGCCGAAACCGATCGGCAGCAGCAGCATGGGTTCGTATTCTTTTTTGATGGCCAGGTAGATAAGCACACCGCCCACCGCAATCATGACCGCGTTCTGCCACGAGAGTTCACGAAAAGCGCTCAGTAACACAGACAGTTGGGAAAGATCCATACGTCCCCTCTCAGGAAATGACCATCAACAGGTCGTTGTGGTTGACTTTGGCGCCGTTCTGCACAGCCACCTTGCTGACCACCCCGTCTTTGGGGGCGCGGATGGCGCTTTTCATCTTCATGGCTTCCAGCGCGCACAGCGCGTCGCCTTTTTTGACCTCGTCGCCGGGGTGTACGGCGATATCGAGGATCACGCCCGGCATGGGTGAGCGCACCTCGCCCGAACCGCCCGAAGATGGCGTGGCGGCGGGGGCTTGCGGCTGTGGTTTGGGGCGTGCAGGCTGTGCAGCGGGCTGCGCCGGGGCAGAGGTGGGCGCGGCGGTGGCACCTTCTTCGGTCACCGATACACTGTAAGCCGTGCCGTCCACCACGATCTCCAGCGGATCAGCACGCATATCCTGCACTTCCACATGGTATTCTTTGCCATTAACGGTTACTGTCAGTGTTTTTCTGGTCATAGTTGTCATCCCTGTGTGATGATTATTGGTTATCCGTTGACTGCCACCAGCGGCTGCGCGGCTGCTCCAGCCGTGCGCCCAACCCCCCCGCTGACCGCCTGATAAACGCTGGTGCTTCCGCCTGGGTAGCAGGCTGGTAGGCGTTTTTCACATAC
>DSBE01000256.1 GCA_011053085.1 Chloroflexota bacterium | reverse complement strand
TCTTTTGACAGCATCGTGTACTTGATCGATCCCAGAGCAACTGCTTTAGCAATTTCTTGCCTGGCTGCTTCTTCCAGTTCAGGATTTTTATCAGCGACAATCAAATAAGCCCGTTCAGTCGCTTCCCGAACCAGATCTTCCAACAAAACCACGGTCCCCTCACGTGAAGCCATAGTGACGTTGCCAGGTAAATTGACAATTTCATAAGAAAGATGCTGGCATTTGTCTGCCATCTCCTTTTGCCCCATAACTTCCAATGTTTTGAAAATTTGTCGCAAGTACAAGGATTGGCGCACATCGATCACATAGATCGAACGATCGAGGTCAAACTCAGCAAACTTTTTGAGGGCAAGCGACAAATCCTTGGTGGAATACAGCGAAGTACCGTCTGAACGCAGAATCACCAACACCCTGTATTCTTCCTTGGTGCCTAACAACTCATCCAGCGGAATAATGACAGAATTTTCAGGGCGTTCATCTCTGGCCAGGCCCGATGCAATCAGATCATTGACCATGTCTATACCGCTGTGTTCGACCTCACTCTCAAAATAAATGCGGTCAAATTTCACGCCCAGCATTTCGTACACATCGCTGAATGCATCCAAGCTCCATTGTCGGGTTTTTTCCCATAAAGCAACGATCTCTGGATCGCCTTGATGCCAGCGAGTAAATAATTCACGAACCTGTGGTTCAACAGTGGGATCATCATCAAAACAACGCGCTGCCTCGGCGTAGATATCGCCCAGCCAACGGATCTTATCCTCAGCCGGCAGTTCATCTTGGTGGTGATGCATGTAGCACCACAACCACTTAATCACATGCAACCCGATATCACCAATGTAGTTCGTGCGCACAACATCGTTGCCCGCCCACGCCAACAGATTACATACCGCATCGCCAAGGATCACATTGCGCAGGTGGCCGACATGAAAAGATTTGTGAGTGTTCGGCTGTGAAAATTCCACCATCACTTTCTCACCACCGGTTTTTGAGCGGCCAAAGGTATCACCTTGTTGCACAATTTCCTGTAGGACCTTACTTGTAAATATTGCCGTGTTGAAATAGAAATTCAAGTACCCCCGGACCGCTTCCATCCTGCCAAAAGCCCGCGGCAACACCAAATGTTCTGCTACCAACAGCGCAATTTCTTGTGCTCGTTGAGCTACATTGACTTTCTTCCCGCTGCGAGCCTCTTCGGCTGCCATGGAAAAAAACGAAGTTGATAAACCCCACCCTCCGTGAAAAGGAATGGTCGCCCAGCTTGTTGCCACGACAGGGAGAGCATTCTCTTTACAAATGGTTTCGATGCTGCTTTGTAATTCTTTTTGTTCGGCCTCAAACATTAAATGGTCCTATTCTTAAAGAGACTCATGGAGGATTATATCACAGCGGTCACCGGTAAAATTCAGGTGCGGTTAACAAGAAAACGGGAGGGAACAATAACTCCCTCCCGGATTTCTTTGGTGGATAAAATATTATTCCATTGCGTTGAATTTTGCCATTAAGCGGCTTTTGCGACGGGCTGCGTTGTTTTTATGAATAACGCCCTTCTGCGCCGCTACGTCCAACCCTTTGATCGCGATTGAGACAGCTTCTTCTGCTACAACTTTGTCGCCTGCTTGAATCGCTGCCAGAGCTTTCTTCATATAAGTCCTCGAAGAACCAATATAAGTGCGGTTGTGAAGACGGCGTTTTTCATTCTGCCGATTGCGTTTGATTTGTGACTTAATATTTGCCAACTTGTTCCTCCAATAAAATTTCTTTCATTATCTGTACACAAACAACTATTTTACTACACCTTTTTAAACCAGTCCAGACCAGAAGTATGTCTGGGTTCGGAACTGAAACAAGACAGCAGGAAGTTGCAGAGGGTGTGGATAGTATAATGCCAAGTACGCTGGTAAGCAATACCAGGCTACCACTTCCACGAAGATAACGCTGCATGATCAGCAACCTACTTAACACGATACTGGCATCATACTCTGGATGCGGTATAATTTTTACAGCAATAAATAAGGAAAAGGCATGGCAGAAAACACCCAATTACCAGATTTCAATCTAAACCCGCATGCACCATTATTGATCGTTATTTCGGGCCTCTCCGGCGCTGGCAAAGATACCGTTGTTCAACGCATGAAACAGCGTCAAATTCCATTTCATTTCTGCGTAACAGCCACCAGCCGCGCGCCGCGCGAAGGCGAAACTGATGGAGTGGATTACCATTTCTACTCAAAAGATGAATTTGAACGCATGATCGCCGATGGCGAGTTAATTGAACATGCTATCGTGTATGAGCAGTATAAAGGTGTGCCCAAAAAAGAGGTGGATGAAGCACTGGCCAGCGGTGAGGATGTCATTGTTCGTGTTGACTACCAGGGCGCAGCCAGTATACGAGAGCTCTACCCACAAGCCGTTCTCATCTTCCTCATGCCGGAAAATGAAAATACATGGCGCCGTTGGCTGACGGACCGCAAGCAAGACACCCAGGAGCAGTTGGAAATTCGTCGCAAGTTGGCATTAATTGAAATCCAAGCTGCGCAAACCTATTTTGACTATTTGGTTACCAACTATGACGGTGATATCGATCGCGCTGTCGATACGGTAACCTGCATCATTAAAGCAGAGCACAACAAAATTTAGAAGAAAGTTCACCAATCTACATGAACCAGGAAGCACCCAAATCAAACCCAACTACCCCAATGAACGTAGCTGTTCGCTATGAAAATCCTGCCAAACGGCCAACATTTACCTACATAATTCTGGTATTCACCTGCCTAACTTACATCGGCCAGCTTCTGTCAACAAGATTCGTAGGGTTCGATGTCCCGGCCACCTTCGGTGCCAAGGTCAACGAATTGATCACCCAGGGGCAAATTTGGCGGTTGGTGACACCCATGTTCTTACATGCCAGTTTGCTGCATATTGGCTTTAATATGTACGCCTTGATTATCTTCGGCCATCGGTTAGAACGCATCTACGGGCATAGCCGCTTTCTCTTGCTCTACTTTTTAGCAGGCATTACGGGCAATTTGTTTTCGTTTTACTTGACGCCTGGCATTTCTATCGGTGCCTCCACCGCCGTCTTCGGTTTGTTGGCAGCAGAAGGTATTTTTATTTACACAAACCGCCGCTTTTTCCCCAACGCCACCTACGCTCTGCGCGAAATTATTATGATCTTGGTGTTCAACATCTTCATAGGTTTCAGCATGCCCCAAATTGATAACTGGGGACATATGGGCGGTCTTATCGGCGGATTGGCCTTCGCCTGGTTTGCGGGCCCGCTGATCCAAATCAAAAAAGATATCACCGAAATCCGCCTTTATGATCTTCACAGAGATAGCAGAATTATCTGGATTAGCGGTGTTCACCTATTCATCATTGCTTTGCTTGTTGTCATAAGAATTATGAGTTAAGCGCAAGAGGGGTGGTTGTCAAACCACCCCTCTTGCCTTCCTTATGGGCTTTAGCCTGTTGAGGGCGGAACGCCCGAAACAAAAAACCTCCCGCTAAGCGGGAGGAGAGGGGGCTTATAGAAAGAGATACTCCCCAGTAGAATGG
>DSBE01000391.1 GCA_011053085.1 Chloroflexota bacterium | reverse complement strand
CCACCCCTGCAGAATACCAGCTGGCCATGGAATTGATTCTGGCAGATGACAATGTCGATGCTGTAATCCCCATCCTGGTGCCGCAAGCGCTGGTCAACTCTGCCGCAGTTGCCCAGGCATGGGTCGATACAGTCAAATCATCCGGAAAACCGGTGGCAAGCTGTATCATGGGCGAAGCCAGTGTGCAGAAAGCGTTCGAGATTTTGCGTGCCAATGCCATCCCTTCATTCGTATTCCCGGAAGATTGTGCCAGGGGACTCGGCCAACTGCATGCCTATGCGAAATCTCACAACTTTGATGATGCCCAACCCTTCTATTTGCCTGAAAACTCTTCAGCTTTGGAATATCTACGCACCATCCCCTCCCCATTTATGGGTGAACGCGAAAGCCGGACATTGCTGTCCTACTACAATGTCCCACTGGTTGGCAGTGGTTTTGCTCAAACCATTCTCGAAGCGCAAGCCATAGCGGAAAACATCGGCTATCCTGTCGCCATGAAAGTTGTGTCACCCCAAATTCTGCACAAATCCGACGCTGGTGGGATTTTCTTAGGCTTGCAAAATTCTGCCGAATTACACGCTGCCTATGACACCATGATGAACCAGGTTTCAGAAAGCAACCCTTCTGTCCTGATCGAAGGTGTTTTAATCGAACAGATGGCGCCAAAAGGTTTGGAAGTCATCGTTGGCATGAAACGCGACCCCTCCTTCGGCCCGTTGATTATGTTTGGACTGGGCGGCATCTATGTGGAAATGTTCAAAGACGTCGCCTTTGGCATTGCCCCGCTGACCAAAACAGATGTCAACCGCATGATCGACAACACCAAAGCCAGCGCATTGTTGGCTGGTATCCGCGGCGGAGCCAAACTGGATCGTGAAGCATTGGTTGACCTGATCCTGCGCTTATCCGCCATTGCCCTGAATCATCCCGCAATTCAGGAAATGGAGATCAACCCGCTATTAATCCTGCCTGATGGACAGGGCGTGATGGCGCTTGACGCCCGCGCCATATTGGAGAACTGAAATGATTTACCATATTGCTGCCCTGGAGGACTGGCTAGAAGCTATCGACAACGGCATCTATTTCTGCGAATCTTTGGAATCAGAAGGCTTTATCCATTGCTCCTCCTTTGAGCAGGTGATCCCGGTTGCCAACCGCTTTTATCAAGGGCGGAAAGACCTCTTACTGCTTGCCATTGATGAGAAAGAAGTTAACTCACCTGTGAAGTTCGATCAAGTGCCAGACAGCAAAGAGAAGTTTCCTCATGTTTACGGACCCATCGATTCTATCGCCATCAAACGCGCAGTACCCTTTCCGCCCGATGATTCGGGTAATTTCTCCCTACCGTCTTTGTTCTTAACACCCGCCTGGTGGCAGCAAAAACCGTTGGAGGAATTCACCCAGCAAGAATGGGAGTCTGTGTGCGATGGCTGTGCCCGCTGTTGTTTATACAAATTGCAGGACATTGACACTGATGAATTGTTTTATACCGATGTCGCCTGCCGTTTTCTTGACCTGAATGCCTGCCGCTGCACCGACTACCTGCACCGCCATGAGATCATGCCCACCTGCATCATTCTCACCCCGCAAAACCTGAGCGAAATCCAGTGGATGCCTGCCACCTGTGCCTACCGCATGCTGTATGAAGGCCGCGATCTTGCCTGGTGGCATCCGCTCAATTCCGGTGACCAGCAATCAACCAGCATTGCCGGGGTCACCATCGACAGTTTCGCCGTTTCTGAAAATGACATTGACATGGATAACCTGCAAGACAATGTGCAGGATTGGATCGATTTTGTTTAACCACTAACTTTAGTGTTGAAAGGAAAATAGAATGACTCAACAATGGAACACCCCGCCAGCAATGGCAATTGACAAAACCAAGACCTACCTGATCACCATGGAAACCAACCGCGGAACGATTGAACTGGAATTGTATCCAAAACATGCCCCCATCACCGTGAATAACTTCGTCTTCCTCACAAACCAGGGCTTTTATGACGGCGTCATCTTCCACCGTGTGATTCCTGATTTCGTGATCCAGGGCGGCGATCCCACCGGCACTGGTCGGGGTGGCCCCGGCTACCAGTTTGTCGATGAAACCCGTGGCAACCCGCTCAAACACGAAACCGGTGTCATGTCGATGGCAAACGCCGGCCCCAACACCAACGGCTCGCAATTCTTCATCACCCATTCACCCCAGCCGCATCTGGATGGAAAACACACGGTGTTCGGCAAAGTCATTGCTGGCATGGAGGTAGTGAATAGCATTCGTCAGGGTGACCAGATGGTCAAGGTCACTTCCAGTGTAAAATAGAGACATGCGAAAGAAATTTGTTCCTATTCTCTTAGTGTTATTGGTTGGCTTACTCCTGATAGTCGGCGCTTGTAAATCAAAGGCAGACGGCGACAGCCCGGAGGCAGTATATACACAAGCAGCCCTGACTGCTGAGGCCTTGTTGACCAAACGAGCCGTTGATTCCGGGGAAGAAGAACCTGCCCCCACCGCTACGCCAACTGAGATAGCCGACTCAACTGCTACCCCGCGAACCGCTACTGCCACCCTTCGCCCTGAAACAGAGGAGGAGCCCAGCAATACAGCCACAACTGCCCCCGGCTCCTGTACCCTGGCAGCCAGTTTTGTTAAAGATGTCACCATCGATGACGGCACCCAACTGCGGCCCGGCGAAGCATTCACCAAAACCTGGCAAGTGATGAACGCAGGCACCTGCACCTGGGGCAGCGGTTATACACTCTTTTTCCTCAGTGGTGACCAGATGTCAGCACCGGCCTCCGTCTCACTATCCAGCGGTATCGATGTCGCGCCAGGCACTTTGATCAATATCAGCGTTGATCTCGTTGCTCCTGTTGAACCGGGTGAATACCGCGGTGACTTCAAATTCAAGGACGCCTCGGGCAAAGTGTTCGGCATCAATCCCAACGCAGCCGGTTCCGTTTACGTGAAGATTGCGGTGGTTGCAGCAACGCCCACCCCCACAACCGCGCCGACCGCTACACCCACAGTCACAGTCGAGGCCACTGCCGAAGATTCATTGCCTTAACGCAAAGTTTGGTTTCCACAAAACAGGGCCATTTCAATGGCTCTGTTTTTTATGTCAATAACGCATACCGCAAGGCTGCTTTTGCATGCAGGCGGATCGTATCAAACACAGGAATACTGACATCGTCATCACCAATCAACATCGGTATTTCCGTGCAGCCCAAAACCACGCCTTGCGCGCCTTTTTGCTGCAGATCGTTCACAATACATCGAAATTCTTCTTTCGATGATGGCAGGATTACCCCTTTGATCAACTCATCGTAGATGACACGATGAACGAGATCACGATCTTTGTACTCAGGAACCACCACCTCAATGCCGTGCTTTGCCAGCCCCGCCGAATAAAAACCTTCTTCCATCGTGTAACGGGTTCCCAAAAGGCCGGTTTTGGTAATTCCTTTTTCCAGCAAGCTTTCAGCTACAACATCCAAAAGGTTCAATACCGGTATGTTAATGGCACGCTGAATCTCATCCACCACCTTATGCATGGTATTGGTGG
>DSBE01000254.1 GCA_011053085.1 Chloroflexota bacterium | reverse complement strand
TGGTGGAATGACACATTCCCCCATCCCAACAGGATCGCTACGAAGTTTACGAGGAGATACTCCGTACCTGCTTTCAAACAAGACACCAGGTTTACGAGAATAAACCGGGTGTCGAAAGATCGAAACCACTAATCATATAAAATGGAACAATCATTTCGATTCTTCCACGCCCTGCGGTCGGGCGAAATGACAGAGTGGAGCAGATGAACGTGTTCAGCCCAACAGGATACTTCGTGGGCTGACTGTCCCCTCCGTCCTCAGCCTGAAGCGTTTCTCAGAAGCGCTGTGACCAATCGCGGCGCAGATCGCTGCCCAGCCATTCACAGCGGTTGATATATTCAATGCGCCACCAGCCTTCTTCGGCACTCTCGCCCAGATCACGCCCGTAATAAAAACTGCTCATCGCGGTATTTTCCAGATCAATCCATACCTTCTCCTGCCGGGTGTCGCCCAGAATGGCGTTGATCAGATGATTGTGGAACCCGCCATGGCTGACCAGGGCGATATGCTCTTCACTTTCGCCGAACTGTTCCAGCAGGGTGTGCAGCACATAATTGGCACGGTAACTGCGATGATATACTGGTTCCAGCATGCCCAGGTGGTACCAGCCCTCCTCATTGATCGAATCATCCAATGAGAACCGCGGAAACTGCGCCTGCATTTCACTTCTGCGCAGACCGCCGCTGATGATGTGCTCGCCGGTCTCAAAATTGGTGCTATGCACCCCGCCGCCTTCATAGATCCATGGCCACACCAGTTGCGGTATGCCTTCGTACAGGTGCGAGAAGACCGCTGCGGTTTGCAGGGTACGCATGAAGGGGCTGATGTAGATGCGGTTGAAGGCAAAGGTATCACGGTGGGCTGCCAGGTGATCACCTAATGCCTGCGCCTGCTGCTTGCCGAAATCACTGATAGGGGCGTCGCTGCTGCCGCCTTCGTAACTGGCATTCTTAAACCACAGATAATTATTGACGGATTCCGCGTGGCGGATGAAAGTGATTCGCATGGGGTGCTGCTCCTGTCTGAAAAAAATTCCAGCGCTAACTATAACACACTTCACCGAGTACTTGTTTTGCGGATGTTAAGCCCGGGTTAAAACAAAAAGCGGCGGACACCCGCCGCTTCCTTGTCAACAAAGTTAATCTTCTTCGTAAGCGTCATCCCCGGTGTCGTCATCACCATCGGTGAAATCTAACGGGAACTGCCCGCCCAGCACCTGCTGGCGTACGTTCTCCTCGATCTCATCCAGAATGTCAGGGTTCTGCTGCAGAAATTCTTTGGTGTTCTCGCGTCCCTGCCCCAGGCGGATTTCGCCATACGAATAGAAAGCGCCGCGTTTGGAGATGACATCATACTGCGTGCCCAGGTCAAGCAGGTCGCCGATACGCGAAATGCCTTCGTTGTACATGATGTCAAATTCCGTGGTGCGGAAGGGCGGCGCCACCTTGTTCTTGACCACTTTGACGCGCACACGGTTGCCGACCACTTCGGCGCCTATTTTGATCGACTGAATACGGCGGATGTCGATACGCACCGAGGCATAGAATTTGAGGGCATTACCCCCCGAGGTGGTTTCGGGGTTGCCGAACATGACACCGATCTTCGAACGCAGCTGGTTGGTGAAGATCACCGCGGTCTGGGTCTGGCTGATGGCGCCCGACAGTTTGCGCAGCGCCTGTGACATCAAACGCGCCTGCATACCCATGGAGGCGTCGCCCATGTCGCCTTCGATCTCTGCGCGCGGCACCAACGCAGCCACTGAGTCGATCACCACCACTTCTACCGCGCCGGAACGCACCAGCGTTTCAGCGATCTCCAACGCCTGTTCACCGGTGTCAGGCTGCGAGATGAGCAGTTCATCTACATTTACGCCCAGCCGTGCGGCGTACAGGGGGTCAAGGGCATGTTCCATATCAATGAAAGCAGCGGTGCCGCCCATCTTCTGGGCCTGCGCCACCACATGCAGACACAGGGTGGTCTTGCCAGAGGCTTCTGGCCCATAGATCTCGGTGACACGCCCGCGCGGGATGCCGCCCACGCCCAGCGCCAGGTCTACGGACAGGCAGCCGGTGGGAATGGCTTCCACATTCATATGATGAGCATCGCCCAGTTTCATGATGGCGCCATCACCGTAGCGCTTGGTGATATCGCCCAATGCTTTTTCAAGCACCGCTTTGCGGGCTTCTTTGTTATTGCTGTCTTCCGGATCCAGGGTGGCATAGGATGAGGTGGATTTCTTTCGCGCCATTTTGTTTTCTCCTTGCAATCAAACGAAGGGATGTTGTGTATGATAAGGTTGTTGCTGCCTATATTGATGATAGCTAAATCACTGGCTTTTATTATAGCATATTTGTTCTAAATTACAAGAATATACCCGGGCAAATTCAACCAAGCAATTGAAATATGGGGCCTTTTTCCAGTACAATAGTGGCAGTAACTGCTGATATTACAAGGAATCTGACTATGCTGCTTTCCATCTTGCCTTTCTCACAACCTGACCCATTATGGCCACTGGGTGAAACTATTCTTTCTTACACAGCCCAGGGGGTTGAGATTGTCGGTGTGCTGGTGATTATTGTGGGCATTCTCACTTCATTGGTTCGCTTCATCCACGGCACAAAGTCAATTGCTTTTGGCAAGAACACCAAAGACTATGCGCAGCTGCGCAAAGAGTTGGGGCAATCGATCCTGATCGGCCTTGAACTGTTGGTGGCTGGTGACATCATCTTCACCGCGGCGGTGCAACCCTCGCTGGAGAACCTGCTCACCCTGGGCGTGTTGATTGTTTTGCGCTTCATGCTCAGTGTGGCACTGGAACTGGAAACCACCGGACGCTGGCCCTGGCAATGTTCTGATCTTCTGGATGACGATAACTAAACCAGGCAGGAACTGCTGCAAGCGCCCCTGATTTGCTGATTGTTGCTAATTGTTGCTTGTTTTTTCAATGACTGCAGGCGCTCAGAACTGGCGGTAGATGTCCTTCGCCCAGGCAGCGATGGCATCCCAGTCGCGCGGATCACCCTCGGCGGTGGTCTGGGCGGCCACGTTCTGCACCATGGTTTTCATGAATCCGTGCGCATTGTCTACCAGAAATGCTCCGGCGAACGGTTTGATATCCAGCAGTTTAATCTGGGGGAATTTGTCCATGAACCTGGTGATGTATGCCTGGGCTTTGCCCGCGGCATCCGGTTCATTTTTGTCATAAATGACGGCGCAGCCGACAAAGGCTGCCACCGGTTTTTCAGCAAGTTGTTTACTGAAGCGCCGCACCGGGCGTTTCATGCCGCCGTGCAGCATGCTGGCGCGCACCGAACTGCCGATAACCACCCCGTCATAATCGTTGACGCTCTTCACTGCCCGTCCGCTGAGCACATCCACCTGGGCGCCTTCCGCGCGCATGCTTTCAGCGATGGCTTCGGCGATCTCGCGGGTGGATCCCAGCCAGCTGCCATAGATGACCAGTACTTTTTTGTCTGTCATGTGTGTCATTCCTCTATCGATTGTGTTTGCTACTCTTATGTACGTGTGCCAACCGTGCAGGTTGCAGCGCGTTTATTTGTCAGTAAAC
>DSBE01000152.1 GCA_011053085.1 Chloroflexota bacterium | reverse complement strand
GCCCAGGGTGATTTCCTCATCGCTGCTGACGGCGGCGCACGCCACCTGCTGAAGCTGGGGCGCTTTCCTGACCTGCTGATCGGCGACCTCGATTCACTCACCCCCGCCGAAGTTGATCATATGCAAGCCAATGGCACCCAGGTTGAGCGCTACCCGATCGATAAAGACTGGACCGATCTGGAACTGGCGCTCGAAGCCGCCCTGCAGCGCGGTTTTCATCATCTCAACCTGGCAGGCGCGCTGGGCAGCCGTATTGACCATACCCTCGGCAACCTGTTCCTGCTCACCCACCCCAAAGCCGCTGGCGTTGATTTACGCCTGGAAGACGGCCGCGAAGAACTGCGGCTGGTGAAAGGCGAAATCACCCTGCGGGGACAGCCCGGCGACCGCGTTTCACTGGTGCCGCTGGATGAAATAGTGGAAGGTGTGCGCACCCGCAATTTACAGTGGCCGCTGGAAGATGAAACCCTCTACCGCCACGCCACACGCGGTATCAGCAACCTGATGACCGCAGCTACTGCTACAATCTCAGCCCGCATGGGCGTATTACTTTGTATCCACACCCGAAAGGAGTTTTTTAACGATGAAGAAAGTCAATAAAACCTTGTTGATTGTCCTGTTCATCCTCGTGATGGTCGCGGCCTGCCGCGCCAAACCGGAGGAAGAACAAACCCCACCAGCCGCAGAACCAACCGCGCTGCCACAGGTGGACCGCACCTATAAAATGTCTGTGCTGGTGCATGATTCTTTTGCGGTCAACGAAGCAGTCATCTTCGCCTTTGAAGAAGCCAACGATGTCAACGTCAGTTTCATCAAAGCCGGTGACGCCGGCGCTGCTCTCAACCGCGCCATCCTGACCAAAGACGCGCCCATCGCAGACGTCTTCTATGGCGTTGACAACACCTTCCTGTCACGCGCGATTGAAGAAGACCTGTTTGAAGCCTATGATTCACCCCTGCTGGCTGACATCGATGAAAGCCTGAAGCAAGCGCCCAACAACGAAGCCCTGCCGGTGGATTTCGGCGATGTGTGCCTCAACTATGACAAGGCTATCCTCAACGAAGACAACATCCCCGTGCCGACCGGGTTTGAATCATTGACCAACGAAATGTACCGTGACATGCTGGTGGTGCAAAACCCCGCCACTTCCTCCACCGGGCTGGCATTCCTGCTGGCAACCATCGACTATTTCGGCGAAGACGGCTACCTCGACTACTGGCAGGCGCTGCAGAGCTACGGTTTGCTGGTGGTCAACGACTGGGAAACCGCCTATTACGGACATTTCTCGCGCTACGCCGGTGAACAAAGCGGTCGCCCGATTGTGATCAGCTACGCCACCAGCCCCGCCGCTGAGTTGATCTTCTCTCCGGAACCGCTGGAAGAAGCCCCCACCGCCGCCGTGCTGACACGCGGCACCTGCTTCCGCCAGATCGAATTTGTCGGCATCCTCAAAGGCACCCAGCAGCGTGAACTGGCGGAGAAGTTCGTCGATTTCATGCTGGACGAAGCTTTCCAGAACGACATCGCCCCGCAGATGTTCATGATGCCGGTCAACAACCGCGTACCCACCCCGTTGATCTACGATGATATCGAAGGGATGCCGCTCTTTCCGGTGCTGATGGATCCCGGTTTGATCGCTGAAAAGCGTGATGCCTGGATTGAAGAATGGACCGAAGCCATCCTGCGCTGAGCCGGGGGTTATTGATTGATTAACCAAAATAATGATGAAGTAAGGCAATGCGCGCGCCGCCTTACTTCATTTCACAAATTCCACCCATGCTGAACAAACGCCCTTCCATGCGCTGGCTGCTGTGGCTGATGCCGCTGGCATTCATGGCGGTCTTCTTCTATCACCCGCTGGTGCGGGTGTTCGAGCGCATGCTGCGCGCGGTTGCGGTCACCGGTTTGGGCACCCCCAACGCGCTGCGTATCATCATCCGCGCGCTGACCTTCACCCTGTGGCAGGCGGGGCTTTCGACCGTGCTGACCATGCTGCTGGGACTGCCAGCCGCGTATCTGTTTGCACGGTTTCGCTTCCCGGGTAAACGCGTTTTTTCGGTGCTGTTCACCCTGCCCTTCATCCTGCCCACGGTGGTGGTCGTGACCGCGTTCACAGCAACATTGGGCGCTGGTGGATGGATCAACCAGGCGTTGATGAATCTCTTCAACCTGACAAGGCCCCCGCTTTCATTTATGAACACCCTGGGAGCGATCCTGCTGGTGCATGTCTTTTACAACCTCGCCATCGTCATCCGCGTGGTGGGGTCTGCCTGGTCGCAGCTCGATCTGAAGACCGTGCATGCCGCGCGGGTGCTGGGGGCTTCGCCCTGGCGCACCCTGCGTGAAATAACACTGCCCCTGCTGCGCCCTTCCCTGCTGGCGGCAGCTGTGCTGGTGTTCCTGTTCGATTTCACCTCCTTTGCCGTAATCCTGATGCTGGGCGGCCCGCGCTTCTCCACCCTCGAAGTGGAAATTTACCTGCAGGCATTGAACCTGCTGAACCTGCCTCTGGCAGCGGCGCTGGCTGGGGTGCAATTGGGCGTCACCCTGCTCCTCACCATCCTCTACCAGCGTGTGCAGGGATTGAGCAGCCTGCCGCTGCTGCCGCGCCTGCACGGTGAAACCACGCGCGCTCCCCGTAACCGGGCGGAATCAGCCTTTGTCGCCCTCATGCTGGCTCTGCTGGTGATTCTGCTGGTACTGCCGGTAGGCGTCTTGCTGCTGCGCAGTGTGCAATATGCCCCGCCCGGCAGTGCTCAGCCACAAATCACCCTGCTCTATTTCCGCGAATTGTTCGTCAACCGGCGCGGTTCTTTGTTCTATATCGCCCCCATTCAGGCGGTGCGCAATTCACTCGTGTATGCTTCCCTCACCATGGTTTTTTCTCTGGTGCTGGGCTATCAGATCGCCTATGCCTTCCAACACCGTACAGTCCTCGCTCGCTGGCTGGAAACCGCCGTGATGCTGCCGCTGGGCGCCTCTCCCATCACCCTCGGGCTGGGTTTCATTTTGGTGTTCAGCCGTCCGCCCTGGGACCCGGGCAGCTTTCCGCTGCTGATCCCCCTGGCGCATACCCTGATCGCCCTCCCGATGGTGGTACGCACCATCCAGCCGGCGGTCAACAGCATCCCACGCAACTTGCGCGATTCCGCGGCTGTCTTAGGCGCCTCGCCCCTGCAGCGCTGGCTGCGCATCGACCTGCCGATCCTCTCCAAACCCGCCCTGACCGCCGGGTTGTTCGCCTTTGCCGTGTCATTGGGTGAGTTCGGCGCCACCAGTTTCCTCGCCCGCCCCGAAAATCCCACCATGCCCACCGCCATCTTCCGCTTCTTCTCACAGCCGGGTGTGCTCAACTTCGGGCAAGCCATGGCGATGAGCGTCATCTTGCTGGTCATCTGCGCCGTGAGCTTTTTCGTGATCGAAAACATACAAAAGAGCCCTTGATTGGGGGCACTATGCCTGTTTCTCCCCTGATAGCATTTCATATATAATGGCAGCAGGCCAAACAAACGCCTGACAGACCTATGGCAGACAAACCCCGCAAATCCACTTCGCTCCTCTACATCCTCCTGCCCCTGGCGGTTCTATTGATCGCTGCCGGAT
>DSBE01000126.1 GCA_011053085.1 Chloroflexota bacterium | reverse complement strand
CGGTTCACCCACACCATATTCCAACATATCAAAAGCAGCTTTATAGATGGGGTTCTCGATAAAATAGTCGCCCAAACCTTCTGCCACACTCAAGCGAACGGGGAAGTAATTGGAAGCGATCGCCCATTTTGCCTGCACCTCGGTGCTGGTATAGTATTTGATGAACAGCCAGGCGGCCAGTTCACGTTCGGGCGTGCTCTTGGGCACACTCACCGAAGCACCGTAAATGTTCATAACAGGTTCCGGGGTGGTGTGAGGAATGGCAGCTACAGAGAAATCGAAAGCAGCACCATCCGCCACGGCTGACTCATAGTACGGAATACCAGAAGAGGAACCAACCGTGAAGAGCAGGGTGCCATTGCCAAAGTCAGTCTGGTCGCCATAGCTTTCGGTTACCAGCTGGGCACAGCCTTCATTGAACAGGTCCTGCAAGAAGTTCATTGCTTCGACAGCCGCATCCGAGTTGTAGGAGTATTCATCATTGTCATAATCGAATACATCACCGCCGAATGCAAAAGTCCAGGAAGCAAAGCGGGAAGCGTCAATGGATAACTTGTAACCCATCGAGCCTTCGGCTGTGGCACCCGAGAACGGGTTGGCGGTGGCAGCACATGCCATTTCTTTAAACTCGGCAGGGGTGGTCGGAGGACCATCAAAACCCAGTTCTTCGATCCAGTCCATGTTGTAATACATCACTTCCATGGAGCGGTTGGGGGGGAAGCCCAGGCGCTGTGAGTCAAAGGTGGGGAAGACATCCTGGTTGTAGAAACCGGGGAAGAAGTCCGCAATTTCCTCATCAGTCAGGCCCCATTTGGCGGAAGAAACCAACGGATTCAGGTCAGTCATGGAATCTGCCAGCTGGTAGGTAGCCGTCTGGTTCTGGTATGCCACCACGATGTCGGGCACATCAGCCGTGTTCAGGATCGGGAGCATCTTGTTGAAGATGTCACCATAGCCGCCCTGATTTTCGGCGGTCACCGTGATGCCCCATTCATTGGTTTCATTGAAGGTGGCTACGATTTCCTGCAGAGATTCTTCACGAGCACCGCTGTGCTGGTGCCAGAAAACGATGTTCTGGGCAGGGACGATATCGTCATAAGGGCCTGCGGCAACTTCTTCGACGACTTCTTCTTCGGCAGGTTCTTCGACAACCGCTTCTTCTTCAGCAGGTTCCTCAACCTCTGCCGGTTCTTCCACAACCGTCTCTTCTTCAACGGCGGGCTCTTCGGCGACGACAGGCTCTTCAACAACCGGTTCTTCAACCTGTTTGCATGCTGTAAAAGCCAGCGCCACGATCAACAACAACACAAATAAAAATTTAAACTTGTTTCTCATTACTATCTGCCTCCTTTTGGCTTATAAAGAAACTTTTGTTCATATCGGATAGATACATCCGTATATAACCTCTTCTATTTTACCCCTTCAATCCTGTAGTGGCGATACCCTGGGTAAATTGTTTTTGGGTGAGGAAATAAATGATCAGGATCGGAATCAACGCGATCACCGCCCCTGCCATCAACAAGTGTGTTTCAGGACCCGCCTCCGTCACAAATGACCACAAGCCAACCATGATGGGTCGTTTCACATCCTTGGTAGTCACCAGCAGCGGCCACATAAAGGCGTTCCACGAACCGATGAAGCCGAATAGAAACACCGTCATCAGTGGGGCCTTAGATATCGGGAGCACGATCTGCCACAGAAAACGCATGTGGCCCGCGCCGTCCATGCGCGCAGCATCCCACAATTCATCCGGAATCTGCGCAAAGAATTGCCGCAGCAGGAAAATGCTGAACGCGCTCGCCATGAATGGCAGTGTCAACGCGGTCAGAGAATTGATCCACGATACACCCATGCCAAAACTGGATAACTGGCAAGACAGCCATTGCCCCCCATCCGCGATACAGGTATCAAACACCCGCTGGTCAACCCCTGGCAGGGGTATGATCAGGCCGCGCACCAGTAACTGGTTGGGCAGCACCGTCACCGACTCGGGGATCATCATGGTAGACAACAGAATGGCGAATATTATGTTTCTGCCAGGAAATTTGATCCGGCCAAAAGCATAGCCTGCCAGCACTGAGGAGATCATCAGCCCGATCAGGGTGATCGTCGTGATAATAATGCTATTTAAGAAATAGCGTTCAAAACGTGATTGGTCCCAGGCCTCCGCATAGTTGATGAACTGGGGTGTGTTTGGCAGTAACTGGCGGTTGATGGTCTCGCCAATTGTCATAAGCGATGTCGACACCATCCAAAACAAAGGTATCATGGCGACCATCGCCCCAAAAGTAAGCAGAAAATACAGGATAAATTGGCCAATGACGCGGGTGATTCTGCTCCTCTTAGCCATAGAACACCTTCTTTCCCAACAGCTTGCTCTGTGCAAATGTCAGCCCAACAATGATGATGAAGAGAATGATCGCCTGTGTGGCGGCATAGCCAAAGTTATTCTCCTTGTAGAAAGTATCAAAAATGCGGATACTGGCGGTTATCACAGTATCACTGGCAGAGGGCACCCGCATCACATACAGGTGATTGAAGGCTTTGAATGTACCAATGAACGATATCAACAGCAGGTAAAAAGAAATCGGTGATATCAACGGAAAGGTGATGTGCCAGAACAGGTGCCAGCCGCTGGAACCATCAATTTGGGCGGCTTCATACACCTCTTTGGGAATGTTGCCCAATCCCGCCAGGTATATGACTGCGTTGTAACCGGCAAAGGACCAAATGCCGTAAATAGCAATCGTGATCAGCGCCAGGCTGGGACCCGCCCAGAAGCCTTCCAGCCCGGATTGGAAGAATAAATTGGTGAAGGCAGTCCTCTCATACAACCACTGCAGGGGCTGCAAATTGAAGGCGCCTAACAATGTGTTGGCCAGGGCGGTTTCACGCGGGCTGAAGATGATGCGGAATACTACCGCCGTTGAGATCGTGGGGGTGACATAGGGCAGGAAGTAAAACATTCTGAAAACTTCTTTGCCTTTGATATTTTGAAACAGAAGATAGGCAACCACCAACCCGATGATCATTTGGGTGGGCACCGAAAGCAGCGCATAGTACAGAGTGATCGTCATCGATTTGAAAAATTTACCGTCACCAGCCGCCACCATCTGGTTCCAACCGACCGAGAAAGCCACCCCGAACGCCAAAAACACAAAAGCCGCAATGATCTTGGCGGCTTTTTGATATTTTTTATTGGTCTTGAAGGCAGAATTCCACAGCCAATAAGCCACTGCCAACAATACCAACCCCAGCAAGAAGATCAGCAGCCCTTTGCCGTCACCGAACAAGCGTTGGTAATTTTCGAGAAAAACGAACCCCCCTTTTGCCACACGCCAGTTGAAAAGGCTCATGTATACGGAGTAAAAGATGGGAAACAGACCAAAAATGCCAATGATCAATACCGCTGGGAGTATGAACAGGTAGGCAAGAAACTTCTCCTTGATCATGGCGGCGCTTAATTTTGCAGTACGTCTTGATGAAGCCAAATCAGCCATACAGTGTGCTCTCCTCTGCTACTGCCTTAATCCATATTTTACCATTAATCGAACCTGTTTCAGCAAACAGGCAATCTACAATATGTTAGCATTCGGTAAATTTAGAAT
>DSBE01000354.1 GCA_011053085.1 Chloroflexota bacterium | reverse complement strand
CAGCCTGGCAGGTGTGGCTGCTATATATCGTATACGGCGTCTACTACGGCATGGCGTTCGGCACCGCCAAAGCCATGGTGGCAGACCTGGTGCCGGAGAACCTGCGCGGCACCGCCTATGGCACCTACAATGCCGTGCTGGGCATCCTCGACTTCCCCGCCTCCGTCATCGCCGGGGTGTTATGGCAGGGGGTAGGCCGCTGGACAGGCTTTGGCGCCGGCGCGCCTTTCTTCTTCGGGGCAGGTATGGCTGCCCTGGCGGTGGTGTTGATGGCCCTGTGGATGGCGCGTAACCGCCCCCAGGCCGGATGAATTATTTGACCGTGTCATCGGCAACCCGCCCTAATTGATCATAATAGGCGGCGCGGTCTTTTTTGTCGCGTTCATGTTCGGCATGCGCGTGATGCGCGACCTCTTCGGTGATCTCAGACGGCACCACGATCACACCGTCGCCATCCGCCACGATCATGTCGCCCGGGCGCACCTGCACCCCGCCCACACTCACCGGCACATCCTTGCTGTCGAACTCCAGCCGCCCCTGCACCATGGACTGGCTGATGTAAACTGACCAGAACGGCACCTGCTGCAGGATGATCTCATCCGTGTCACGCACCCCGCCGCCGTTGGTGACAAAGCCGCGCGCGCCGCGCGCCACACAATCGAGGGTGTTGGCGGAGCCCATCAACCCCACATCCACGCCAGAGACATCGATGACGATGAAGTCGCCTGGTTGAATGTCCTGCACCCAGGGATAGGTGCACACGTTGTTATAGTACCACCCCGACCACTGCCTGTATTCCTCCGGTTTGAGGGCAGGAACAGTACCGCGGAAGGGCAGATAACGCGCCGTGCGGGCGATGCCGAAGGCGCGTGTGCGCCACACCGGCCGCACCGAGGGGTGCATGGAGGCGGTGTAATGATAGCCCAGCGTGTCGAGGCCGTCGCGCACATCCGCCACACGCAGGTCTTCATACAGGCTGAGCAAGCGGGTGCGCGGTGAGGGGGTCAGGTTGGTCATGGATGTGACTCCTTATTATGAATAATTTGGCTGATGGGTGTGATTATATCAAGGACAGGCGTCAGACAGGGTACAATGGAGAAGAAATTTTCAACGAACCACACAGGTACGAACACAAGGTGAACATGGCAGAACATAACAGGGTTGAATGGATTTTCTTGGTGTTGATGGTGCTGTTGCTGGCGGGGTGTGTCGGCAACCGCCCTGCCGAGGTTACACCCACCGCCACACGCACCCCCGACCCGCAGTCACTCGATTGCCTGCCTGACAATGAATGGTTGCTGGCAAAGGTGGTGCGTGTGGTGGATGGCGATACGATCATTGCGCGCATCGATGGGATTGATTACCGCGTACGATACATCGGCGTTGACACCCCCGAAACCGTGCACCCTTCACGGCCGGTGGAGGCATTCGGCAAGGAAGCCTCGCAGATGAACGAGGCGCTGGTGGGCGGCAAGGATGTGTATTTGATCAAAGACATCTCCGAGGTGGACCAATACGACCGCCTGCTGCGTTACGTGGTAGCGGATGGGTTCTTCGTCAATTATGAACTGGTGCGTGCCGGCTATGCCAACGTGGTTACTTACCCGCCCGACCTGTCGTGTGTGCGCACCTTCCGCTTTGCCCAGCAGGATGCCATGAATGAGAAGGCAGGCTTGTGGGGCCCGAGGGAGTGAGATGGGGAGGATTTGCTTGCCTGAGCGTAGGGCAGCAAAGCTGGTTTGCGCGGAGGGATCTCAACTGCCAGACATTATCAACACACCAGATGGCTTATCATATTCAATCATTTCGATTTCTCCGCTCCCTGCGGTCGGTCGAAAAGACAAGGTTCTGTCAGACAAAACATATAAGAACCACAGGCGATTAATTATGCCCAGCCTGATGGGCTGCTCATCTATGACATTAACCGCCCCAGGAACAGGTCAGCCACGGCATGTAAAGTGAATTCCATCTTAAAGGTGGGACAGAGGTTCATTGGAGAATCTCTGTCCGGGAGGGGAATATTAAAAAACGGTTCAGATTGTCCAGCTCCACGGTTGAAGTGGGGCTGTGTTTCCTTCCAAACAAGACTTAATCTGCTTTCTTTTCGTTTTCTTCCCTGGTTTGCATAAAACCGCACAGAGCGGCGGTAAAGTCATCGGGCGATAGCTGTTTGGAAAGGAACCCGTCCACGCCAAACGGTTCGATCTGGTTTGCCAGTTCCGCGCGCACACTGGTCATCAGCAGGCAGCAGTGCGGGCAACACGCGCGCAAGGCAGGTATCGTGCTGTCTGGTGCCAGGGCTGCCAGCTCCCAATCGAGCAAGATGGCATCCGGTTTCAGTCCATGTAACTGGCCAAGCAGGCTTTCGGGGCTGTCGGCAAAACCAACCACATGGAATTCGGGCTGATGATCGAGCATCAGCGCCAGTGCGTCGCGTACATAAGCCTGTCTTTCCGCCAGAAAAATGGTCTTTTTGATCATCCGGTCAATCTCCATTGCCTCAAGTTGGGTTCAGTTTAATCAAAAACCCCCGCCACCGTAACGCCTGATGGAAGGGTCTTTGGACTGGTCGAAAGACCGAACTACCACCTGGTCAAAAGTTCAGGTCGTTCTTTAACACATACGAAACTGCCTCGGTGCGGCTGTTTACCTGCAATTTGGAGAGGATACTGCTGACATGGAATTTGACCGTAGAGAGGCTGATGACCAGTTTACCGGCGATCTTCTGGTTGCTGAGGCCTTCCACCATTCAAACCAGCACCTCGCGTTCGCGTTCGGTCAGGTCAGCACCAATTTTTTTGGGCGGGATGATCCCCCGCCGCCTTGTTCCCCTGCACCCTGGCGTTTGTCGATTTCGCAGGCAAAGAAATGACGGGTACCAACCCTGAAAACAATTGACAATTCGAGCCTCCTTCCCTACACTTAAGACAGTTGTTACGGGGCCTTTTATTACTGCAACAAAGGATGCATCCATGCTGGCAAAAATCACTTCCTGTGCAGTCGTCGGGTTAGACGGCGTCGTCGTTGAGGTCGAAGTCGATGTGGGGCAGGGACTGCCCAAGACCATCATCGTCGGGCTGCCAGACGCCGCCGTGCAGGAGAGCCGTGAGCGTGTGCGTTCCGCCATCCGCAACAGCGGGATGAGCAACGCGCGCACCTCCGTCACTGTCAACCTGGCGCCCGCTTCGGTGCGCAAGGAAGGCCCGGTGTATGACCTGCCGATCGCGCTGGGGGTACTGGAAGCCACGCGCCAGCTGCCGCCCGGTGTGCTGGATGGAGCCATGGTGATCGGCGAATTGTCGCTGGATGGCGGTGTGCGCCATGTGGCGGGTGTGCTGCCCATGGCAGCCCTGGCGCGTGAAGAAGGTTTCCAGCGTGTGTATGTGCCGGCGGTGGACGCGCCCGAAGCCGCGCTGATCCCCGATATCGAAGTCTATCCGATCGAATCGCTGCTGCAACTGGTGCATCAACTGACCGGACAGGAAAGCGTCCCATCCTTCACCCTCGAGACAGAACTGACCCCCGATTTTGTCTTCCAGACCGATTTCCGCGATATCCGCGGGCAGGAGCATGTCAAACGTGCGCTGGAGGTGGCGGCGGCTGGATTCCATAATATGTTG
>DSBE01000251.1 GCA_011053085.1 Chloroflexota bacterium | reverse complement strand
CCGTTGAATATTTCGATACCTACAAAGTTGTAACCGTTCTGACACCCTGGGATTTTGCCACCGAAACCTTCCAATATGTGCTGGTACAGGATGGCACCGAAGCTCCGCAGGGCTTTGACCAGGCGACCTTCGTCACCATCCCCCTTCAAACCATCGCCCCTCTCTCCACGACCTTTATTACGTTCCTCGATCTCTACGGCCTGATGGACAGTGTCGTGGCGGTTAGCGATGGCGTGTATGTCACCAACCAGACTATCCTCGACAAAGTAGCCGACGGTCTCCCACAGGTTGGCTACGGCTCCGGCGTTGATATCGAAACATTGCTCCTGTTGGAGCCAGATGCAATCATGACCAATGGCTATGGTTTTCCCGATTACGACGCCCATCCTGTATTACTCAATGCTGGTCTGACCGTCGTCATCAACGGCGATTACATGGAAAACACGCCGTTGGGACGCGCCGAATGGGGCAAATTCATCGCTGTTTTCTATAACCAGGAAGCCATTGCCAACCAGTTATTCGACCAGACAGTCGCAAATTATGACCAGTTGAAAGCAGCAGTTGCTGATGTGTCTGACAAACCGACCGTTTTACTCAACACGCCTTTTGAAGGCACCTGGTATGTGCCCGGGGGAAATTCATACATGGCCAACTTCATCAATGATGCGGGCGGCGCGTATCTTTGGGCGGACGAACCATCCGCAGGTACACTTTACCTGGGTTTCGAAGATGTCGTCGCCAAAGCCGCCGAAGACGGTCAGATCTGGCTGCACCCCGGTGGTTTCAATTTCACCGCCCAGGATGTGCTGAATGAGGATGAACGGTTCGCCGAATTCTACGCCTTCCAGAACGGTGCATTATATAACAACAACAAAGCCCTGACCACCATGGGCGGTAATGACTTCTATGAGTCAGGCATCGCTCACCCAGATGTTATCCTGGCTGATTTGATCGCTTTCTTCCACCCCGACATCATGGCGGAAATTGATCCCAGTTACCAGACCACTTACTATCAGGTACTGCCATAAAATAGACACAGAAAAGGCGGCGACCTTTGCCGCCTTTTCTGGTTGACCCAAAAAAATGAAATTCTTGCGAACCCCCCGAAATCTATTCTTCATTCTCATCTTTCTGCTGATGTGCATGATCATCCTCAGCATATCGCTGGGTTCAGTTCGCATCCCCCTGGAGCAAGTCATTCGTGTGATCTTCGGCATGCCGGTAGAAAAAAGCGCTTACACCGTGATCATACTGCAATATCGCATACCCAAAATCATCACCGCCCTGTTGGCAGGGGCCGCATTGTCTGTCGCTGGCCTGCAGATGCAAACTTTATTTCAGAACCCGTTGGCAGATCCTTTTATTTTGGGCGTGTCCAGCGGCGCCAGTCTGGGAGTCGCGCTCATCGTTCTTTCTGTCGGCACAACCGGCACCTTTCTCCTGGCTGGCATCGGCCTGTTGGGCGATATCAGCATTGCAGCAGCGGCTTTTTTGGGTTCGCTGCTGGTCCTGGTCTTCATTCTGATGATCAGCCAGCGCGCTCGTTCTTCCACCATGATGTTACTGATCGGTCTTATGGTCAGCTATATCACCAGCGCTGTGGTCAGTTTGTTGATCTACTTCAGTCTGCCAGAAAAAATCTACACCTACCTCAGCTGGACTTTTGGCTCATTCAGCGGTGTCACCTGGTCGCAAATATGGATCATAGTGCCAGCCTTACTGCTTGGTTTCGTGGTTGCCTTTGCCCTCTCCAAACCACTTAATGCCCTGCTGATGGGCGAGAAATACGCCCAAACCGTAGGCATCAACATCCGTCGCACGCGTTTCTGGATCATCGTCAGCGCTTCTCTGTTGGCAGGTATCGTAACCGCTTTCTGCGGTCCGATCGGCTTCATCGGCATTGCCATCCCGCATGTCGCCCGCGCCATATTTCATTCCGCCAATCACCGTATCCTGCTGCCTGCCACCTTCCTCATCGGCAGCATCACCGCCATTCTTTCCGATGTCATTGCCCAGTTGCCCGGCCATCAACAGGTACTGCCAATCAATGTGGTCACAGCCATGTTAGGTGCACCGGTGGTGTTATGGGTGCTGATCAAAAATCAAAGGAACATGCAAACATGACAAATGACGATATTCTGCTGCATGTCCACGACCTGACCATCGGCTATCGTGACCCGGGTGGCGATGATATCCTTTCCGCCAACATCAACTTCCAATTACGCGGCGGAGAGCTGGTTTGCTTGATCGGCCCCAATGGCGCTGGAAAATCCACCCTGCTGCGCACACTGACCGGCCTTCATAAGAGAATGGCGGGATCCATTTACCTTTCTGACATAGAATTGCGCGACTATTCCCCCCACCAACTGGCGCAGCATATCAGTGTGGTATTAACTGAGCCCATCATCATCCACAACATGACCGCCTATGAGGTAGTTTCCTTAGGCCGTCACCCATTTACCAACTGGCTGGGACAACTGACTGACAGTGATCATCACATCATCCAGTCCGCCCTGGACGCCATGGATGCCGCTGCGCTTGCCCATCGCCAGATCAACCAGCTGAGTGATGGCGAACGGCAAAAGATCATGGTGGCGCGCGCCCTGGCGCAGGAACCCAAAATTATGGTTTTGGATGAACCGACCGCTTTTTTGGATTTTCCCAATCGCGTAGAGATTCTTTCCATGCTGCGACAGCTGGCAACCCAGCATCGTCAAGCAATCCTTCTTTCTACCCATGATTTGAACCTGGCGCTGAACATTGCCGACAATGTCTTAATGCTCGATAATGACGGCCAATTATTCGTTGGTGCGCCAGAAGACCTGGTCCTATCCGGCAAGTTCGAACAGACTTTCGTGCAGAATGATAAGCTGCAATTCAACCCTTTGGAAGGCACCTTCTCCATCCGTTTTCATAACGGACATCACTTTTCTATTCACACCGACCACGAACTGCTGCGTGTGTGGACGGCGAAAGCCATCCAGCGTCTCGGTTATTCGGTCTCAGATGACGCAAACGCCACGCGGATAACCGTCAATTACCATGAGAACAAACCGCGTTGGCAGATACAAACCGAGCAAACTACACACACCTTTACCAGTATCTACGATTTAATCCACTATTGCCGGTATGTAGTCAGGAAACACCTTCCTGAGGCATAACAACCAAACAAAGCTCCCCTTAGAAAACGCCAAATCACATCACAGGTTTGGCGTTTTCGCAAAAATCAAACGAACACAATACCTGACCTTTTTAATACTTTATGCGCCGGTTTGACTCGCGCTCCATATCGCGCTGTTGTATTTCCTGTCGTTTGTCGTGTTGCTTTTTGCCTTTAGCCACCGCAATTTCCAACTTTGCCCTGCCGTCTTTGAGGTACATGCGAGTCGGTACGATGGTAACTCCCTTTTTTCTGACATCCTCATAAAGATCATATATCTCTTTTTTATGCAGCAGCAGGCGACGATTACGGCGCGGCTCATGGTTGAAACGGTTGGCTTCTTCATACGGGGCTATATAGGCATTCACCAGCCAGGCTTCCTGTCCATCGATGGAAACATACGCCTCACCCAACGAGACCTGCCCGGCCCGAATCGATTTTATCTCTGAACCCCTCAACT
>DSBE01000405.1 GCA_011053085.1 Chloroflexota bacterium | reverse complement strand
CGCAAAGGGATCTGATTTGTTTTCAGTTGGCACAGCGGTTTGTGTAGGCAGCGTGGCGATAATGTCTTCTACGGAAAGTATGTAGGTAGGCGTTTGGGATGGCTGAGGGGTGGCGGTGGGTTCTTGTTGTGTTGGTTTTGCCTGGTCAGGGATGTTGGTTGCTGTTATGGAGGTACTGCTGTCTGATTCTGTTTGCTGAGCGCATCCAACGACGCTTGCCAGACACAAAAAAAGGAAGATGGCCAAGTGATGTAGATGCCTCCTCATGATATCCTGTTCACTCTGTGGCTTCATCTACCGGGGTGGGCGTCAGACGGATAGGGACAACGGAATTGGTGGCGGGCGGCAGCAAGGCTTCGGGCGGATACAAATCCAGCAAAGCGTTGTCCAGATCCAACAGCGCCTGATTAACAAAGATGGTATGTTGGGTACCGGGGTAGTAGGTGCGCCAGTTGTTTAAGGCGGGCAAGCGGACCCAGCCGAATTGCGCTGCCAGTTCGGTGAAATCGACCCAGTAGCCTGAAGGAATGTCAAGAGAATATGAACCACCTTGCTCATACGCCTCAGGGCTTCCCATCGAACGCTGGTCAAAGCTCCAGACACGTTCTTGTAATTGCCTTCCGACCGCGCCACTCTGGTTGATAGGGCGCAGGTAGATGCGCCAAAAGACTTTGCCGTCAACATCTTCTCTGGTTATCACCAGCCAATCTATGCTTGAAGGGGCGGGATCAATTTCAAACGCCCTGCCGGTATATAACCAGTTTTCCAGAATTTGCGGAGAGGAGGGGTCAGTGATCGGAAGATATACGTTATCAAGCGTAGCCAGGAAATCCCATTCCAATAAGCCGAGGAGGCTTTGTCGCAAGGCCAAAAAACTCCAACTGACATCGCTATGCATATAAGGATAGGGGGCCTTAATATCTTGGAGCTGAATCAAGCTGCTGCGGCCGTAGGGGATATTGGTTTCAGCAACCGATTGATCGCTCCATTCTGCGGGCGCCATGGGTTGCGTGGCCTGGTTTAGTAAAGGTAAAAGGAGATCCAGGTTGTGTGCACCCCAACTGATGCCTGAAATGCGGCCGGTCATCTGTTGATAGGGAAACCACATTGTGCGCGTGTTCCTGTCTGCTATGCCCAATTCAGAACCTGAGCGATTATGTTTAACCATCGCGATATAATGGCTGGTTGGTGAGTGGCTGCCAAAAGAACCTGGCATGAAAGTTAGAGCCTGCGAGGTATCTATTGGTGATACTGAAACGAGGTTCTGGCCTGCTCCTTGATTGTTGTACCAATATAGTTCGCCTTCTCTCGACCAAAAAGGATGAGAGTTGACAACCGCAGGCGCCTGGCTGATATTCATATAACGCCCTTCAACTTTATCAAGGTCAGCGATCCAGATTTGTTGGGTGCCGCTTTCGAGCGAGGTATAGGCGATTTTGCGGCCATCAGGTGACCAGGCTGGAAGAAATTCATTTGCCTGGTTAAGTGTTAGTTGCAGTGGTTGCTGATCCAAATTCTTAATTGATTGAAGGAAGATGTCGCGATTTCCATTACGGTCACTGTCGAATACCAGCCATTGATCATCTGGCGACCAACCAGGATTCATATCGTACGCATTAGAGTTCGTGATATTAGTCAACTCATAGGTTTGCAAATCAAGGATATAGATGTCCCATCGCCCGTTTTGATTGGAGGCATAAGCCAGTTTCGATCCATCATTGCTGAATGCCGGGGCAACATCATCCCAGTTTCCATTGGTCAGACGGGTGAGTGGGAAGAAATGGGGATGGTATATGAATAAATTATGATATACGCCATCCATCATGGATATAGCCAACACACCGATATCATCTAACTCCTGGTCGATTTCCTGGCCCATCTCAATCGGAATAAAAGAAAAGGTTGGGGTGCTCTGCTGTGGTTCTTCTACCGACTGTTGTTCTTCGGCGAGTGAAATTCCTGGTTCAGCGGTAGATTGGATATCCTCTTCCCTTTGCGTGAGGTCATCTGGTACCGGCGTAATGACGGGCCTATTTTGTGATGTCTCCTGCCAGAGGATGAAGGCTAACAGGCAAACTGAAATGCCGGCAATGAAAAAAGGGAATGACCGAAGTGACGAAGATTCGGTTTTGTGTTTGGTTTTTTTCATGCCAAGCCTGCGTTCACACTAAAATAATTTACGGCATTCCAGGTAATATCTTTTTTCGTGGGCTTCTCCCATTGAAAAGGTCTTACGAGGTAATGCGCCATCCAATATGACGGTTGTGAATAATTCACTTTTTTTCATGGCTGGCAAATAGAAACCGAGATTACCAGATTTTTGCGCTAATTTGTCCAGCACATCATCGCCATGGATGTAGTCGATGGAGTCAAACCCGCCTTGCTCTTTCCACTGATCCAAAAAATCCTGCAAGGTGCCAACTGCGAGGTTTTTGGTGGGCTCTTGGATTTCGATGCCCATATATTCATGGTTTGACAAGAACCCAAACCGCTGTCTATTGTCTGGTGTTTCTCTTTTGACATATTCGATCAACGATTCATAGGTCTTGGATGGTGTTTGTGTGTGTGGGGTGAATGATTGGAAGGCAGTGAGGAAATTTGTGTGCGGTTCACTGACCAGACGATGAATGGCTTCAAATGTCAGGGCGGGACTGTGAATGTTTTCAATCTCTACCAGGGCATAACGCGCAGGATGCTGCATGCCAACGGTGGGTTTTAATTCTTCCCAGATGGCTTTGGCGGTAGCCAAGGAGTGATTGCCATCTCCCATCGCATATAACAAGACCTTGTGAAAGTCAGGTTCTACAGGATATTTGGCGTAGAAAGAATCAGGAGAAGCAAGTTCTCCCAGCGCGTGAGCGACTTGCTGCTGGTGAATGGGCTGGTCAAGCAGATAACCGGAAATATGGCCGCCGTTTTTATTCAAATCAAAATCATATAGTCGTGAAAGATGTTGTTTGATGGCTGCGAATGGTTCTATGACAGTCATGTGGGGATCGTCTATTAACACCAGAATATGAGGGAGTTCCAACGGAGCACCGCGGCGGATATTCATGCGGGGCGGTAAACGATCGAGTATGGTGCCTTCGGTAGCGCGAATTAAGGACTGTGAACCTGGTGAATAATCATATTGTTCAAGATCGAGTGCAACCATGAGGCCATATCTGGCGGGGCAGGTGTCTTCACTTCCACCGGAGGGCAACTGCCTTTCCAACAGCAGAAAGCCATTGTGCTCAGTAAATATGTCTGCTTCAAGATACTCCTTCATCTTATTTTGGGTTTGCAGGATGCGTTCTTGGATATCATCTTCTTCCAAATATACCTCGGGCAGGATCAGGCGTAGTGTTGAGGGGGCATCGCCGACCAGCGTATCCAACGATTTCCAGTACGGTTTTTCGGATGTATATTGATCACAGGCAACCACCGACCACCTGGTCATATCAACATGCTGTTTGGGGAGAAGAATGGCAGGAACTTGCAGACCAATTTTTTCCATAGAATTCATACAATCACCTTGCATACACCAGCCTTTACTGTGCCAGAAACCAATTAAACCCATTATACTTGACCTCAAAAATAGTACCTATTGGCAAGGGCTACGTGATGGTATGATGAGAAAAGTGTCATACACTGCAGGTTTTTTGTCCCCTAT
>DSBE01000334.1 GCA_011053085.1 Chloroflexota bacterium | reverse complement strand
GAAGTGCTGAATGTGATGGAACGCCACCCCAACCTGTCGGTGATCTTCGCGCATTTCTTCTTCTTGTCGGCGCAGTTGGAGCGGTTGGGCGGCTATCTGGATCGCTATCCCAATATGCATGTGGATCTGACCCCCGGGGTGGAGATGTACCACAACTTCGCCAAACAGCCTGAAAAAGCACGGGAGTTCTTCATTCGTTATCAGGACCGCATCGTGTTCGGCACCGACCTGGATGAATCTGCCCTGTTCGTGTCAGACGAAGGCGCGGCACACAGCAATGATTCTGATGTGCGTATTCACCTGATCCGCCTGTTCCTTGAAACAGAAGGGGCGTTCGCACCGGAGTCGTCCGCGGCGCTGTTGGGGGAGTTTGAGAAGCCTTTCCAGGGTATCCACCTGCCGCAGGAAGTGCTTGAGAAAATTTATCACAAGAATTTCGAAAAACTGGCAGGCAAGCAGCCACGCGCACTTCAGCGGAAGGCGATCGCATCAGAGTGTCAGCGCTTGCTGGCTTATGTAGAAGCGACCCGCAAAGAGAATGGGCATTATGATAAGGATACGGCGGTGTTGAGCCGAATATACAACTACTTCGCGGCGATCAGCTAATCCTGGTCATCTGGTTTTGAACACCGAAAGATATCCGGTTTACGCCGGATTTCTTTTTACTTTTTGACGATAAGAACTATGAGTTTTTCTGAAAAACGCAAAGTTCTCTATGGGCTTTAGCCTGTGGAAGGCAAAGTGTCCGCAACAAAAAAACCACCCGCTAAGCGAGTGGTTTTGACTGGAGGTTAGAGTAAATTTATTCGAGAGAGCCTTCAAAATGGCCGTACTGCGGCGGCGCGTGGAACTTGGGGGCTGCCCAGCGCACGGCATTGTAGATCACTTTGCGCACATTGGCATCATAGAAATTGGGGTAGGTCTCGTGGCCGGGCTGGAAGTAGAAAATGCGACCGTTGCCGCGGTAAAAACAGCATCCGCTGCGGAAGACGTAACCGCTTTCGAACCAGCTGAGAAAAACCAGTTCATCCGGCGCGGGAATCCCGAAGTGTTCGCCGTACATTTCTTCATGCTCGAGTTCAAAGTAATCGGGCAGACCTTCGGGCGATGGGGTGAGATTTTTCCACCACCCAGATGCGTTCTTTTTCACCGATCTCGTGCCATTTCAGGTTGCAGGTGGTGCCCATCAAAGATTTGAAAATCTTGGAGAAATGGCCGGAATGCAGCACGACCAGGCCCAATTTGCCGTCCAAAACACGTTCTTTCACCTTCGCGACGGTGGCATCGTCGACGTCGGCGTGTGCCATGTGCCCCCACCAGATGAGCACGTCGGTGTTGTCAAGAACCTCATCCGTCAGGCCGTGTTCAGGCTCATCCAGTGTGGCGGTTTTGACGTCAAGCCCTTGCTCGCTCAGGTATTCAGCGATGGCGCCATGGATGCCATTGGGATAGCATTTGGCGACCTCTTCATGGGTTTTCTCATGGCGGTATTCATTCCATACGGTGACACGAATTTTTTCAGACATACTATCTCCTTTTAATGGTTGGTTTATTGACCAAATTGGTCACATCTGACGATGACACCGTTCTGTGCAGCAGATGCTTTAATGGCGTCATACAGTTTTGCCATGCGCAGGCCGACTTCAGGCGGGCAAGGGTTGGCAAGTTCGCCGCGGCGTACTGCCAGAAATTGCTCCCATACTCCGAGTGAAGGCGGGGTATCAACGGGTTTGATCTCGGTTTCACCATCCTTTTGCAATTCCAGAAGTTCGCCCCAAATGCCGGTGTTGAGAATGGCTTTTTCGGTGAAGACGCGGATCATGGATTTACAGTTGTGTTTGATAGCATCGCCATTGCCGTGCATGGTGACAAAGGCGCCGCTTTTTAACCTGGCGTTGATGGTTGCCAAAATTTCGACCGGTGTGCCGCGGTTGTTAAAAAAAGCCGACACCTCGTCAAATTCCTCTCCGGCAAGGTCCACAACGGTGTTGAGCATATGCGCGCCGGTATCGAACAGGAAGCCTCCGCCAGAGATGGCAGGATCTTGCCGCCAGGAGCCGAGGGTGCCCTGCCGCCAGCTTTGCCAGACGACGGCGCTGATGGTCAGCAGGCTGCCTAACTCACCGGACCGCAGCAAGTCAACGGCTGTGCGGATATTGGGGCTGAGGCTGCCCGGAAAAGCAACTGTCAGCAGACGGCCGGTCTGGCGCATGATCTCGATCAGGCTGCGCGCTTCGATAGCATTCATCACCATCGGTTTTTCAAGCAAGACATCCAACCCGGCTTGCATACAGGCCTGGGTCTGGTCATGGTGATAAACGTGCGGGGTGACGATGAAGGCCGCGTCTAATTCATAATTGGCAAGCAGTGCATTGAGATCAGGTTCATTAGGCGGGCAGGGCACACCCGCCGCCTCAAACTCTGCTTCTGTGCGGGCCAATTGTTCCTGAGATGGCTCGCACAGGACAGTGATTTCGGTGGTACTCTGCTGCTGCAGCATCTGGCGGATGTGGTGGCGCGACATACCGCCGCATCCGATCATGGCGGTTCTTACTTTGCTTTGCATGGAGTTCTCCTGCGATCCTCTGGTGGTTGGTGGTAGCAATACCCTGATTATAAGGTGTGTGAAGAAAACATCAATAGGCAGATGTCACCACTATAAACGAAAAATATCCGTTTCTCAAACAGCGGCTTTCATTAAAAAAAACCTCCCTTTTCATGTCAGGGAGGTTGGTGTTGTCTGTATAGTCAATTAGATGGTGGATAGAACCTGTCGGAAACGGCTGGAAAGTTCTTCCAAGATGCTGATGGCCATTTCAGCATCGTTTGCCAGGATAGCGCGGAAGTCCCAGCGGGTGAGCACCTGGCAGGTACTGTCTTTGATCGCTACGATGCTGGCGGTGCGTGTGCCTTCGCTCAGCAATGCCAATTCACCGAAAAAGTCAGTCGGTGTGAAGGTGTTCACTACCGATGTTTCACCGTCGCGGTGTTCTAAAATGGCTTCCAATTTGCCGGCTGACACAATAAAGAATCCTTCACCGCCTTTGCCTTGTTGAATCACCACATCGCCGGCTTTGTAGGTGCGCTCCACCATACGTTCAGCAATGGCGTTTAGTTGTTTGGTGGTCAAACCCTTGAAGAGTGGTACTTTTTTCAAGAATGCGGCTTTATCTGCTGTAGATGTCATGTTGGTTTACTCCTTCGGAATTGGTAGGTCTTTGGGACATAAGTTTATTAGTTTATTATAACAACTATACAGCCGTTTGGCACAGGTTACAAGAACAATCCCTCTGTTTTTTGGATAAAACAGATTATTTCAGGGGGCTGGGGCGGGTATAATTAGATCGATTATCAGGAAGGAATTTGGAGAACCCCATGCTATTAACCCGTGTTTCTCATGAACCTGTCATGCTGCCCAATTTACTCAATGATTGGGAATGTTACAATGTCTTTAATCCGGCAGTTATCCATCACAATGGCTTGTTTCACATGTGGTACCGTGCGCAGGGGTTGGATTGGGTCAGCCGCATCGGCTATGCAGTCAGCCAGGATGGGGAGTGCTGGAACCGCCTGGAAAAACCAGTGATGACGCCGGTGGATGGGCTGGATTCACGCGGCTTGGAAGATCCACGGGTGGTGGTGATCGAAGGCGAGTTCCTGATGTGCTACACGGCCTATGGCAGTGAGG
>DSBE01000308.1 GCA_011053085.1 Chloroflexota bacterium | reverse complement strand
GTAAGAACCAACACCGGCGGATTGCCGGAGGATTCGATCGCCAGTAATGCCGGGCGTGTCCCGCTGATCATCGCCACCAACAACCTGGGTAAAATGCGCGAAATACAGGAGATCCTGAGCCAAACCGGGATGGAAGACACCATTGAACTGTTCCGCCCGCATGATCTCGGCATTGAGCTGGAGGTGGAAGAGACCGGCAGCACCTACGCCGAGAACGCGGCGCTGAAAGTGAAGGCTTTCTATAAGGCCGTCAACGGACAGTTTGACAAGTTCATTGTCATCGCAGATGATTCAGGCCTGGAGGTGGACGTGTTGGAAGGACGGCCGGGTATCCGATCCAGCCGCTATGCGCCCATCCCGAACGCCACCGATGAAGACCGGCGCCGTTTTCTGCTGAAAGAACTCGCCAGCCAGGTGCAGCCCTGGACAGCGGCTTTTCAATGTACGGTAGCCCTGCTTTCGACTGAATCGACTGAAGTGGAGTATTTTTCAGGCACCTGCCCGGGCGAGATCATCGCAGAGGAGCGCGGCATGGGCGGTTTCGGCTATGATCCGATTTTTTGGATTCCTGGTAAAAATCAGACTATGGCCGAATTGAGTGGTGATGAGAAGAATATCTTCAGCCACCGTGGCAACGCCCTGCGGCATGCCGTCCCGCGCCTGAAAGCGCTGGCGGAGATTTTTCAGGGTTCCTGAACGGCGTTTTTCTGTTCGCGATGCGCCATGATACGCACCGGGATCATCATCAACGCACTCAACACAGCCAACAAGGTGGAGATGATGAACACCAACTGCGCGTCATGGTGCTGGTAGATCCAGCCTGACAGCGGAGAAACGATCAGCGGCGCCAACCCCCAGGAGAAACTACTCAGCAAGCCCTGGTAGGTGACCGCGTTGGCAGCACCAGCGCGCCGGTCAATGAATTGCACCGTGGCCACAAAATAGAAGGCAAAGCCCATGTTGCGCAGCGCCGCCGCCACAAACATCACCCATGGGTTGATGGTGAAGGTGAACAGCGCCATGCCAACCGCCTGAATGAAGAACCCCATCATCACCACTGGCAGCAAGCCCATGCGGCGGATGAAGCGCTGGGTATAGATCATCACCGGCACTTCCAGAATAGCAGCACCGCCGGTGATCAGGCCGGTGAAAAAGGCGCTGCCCGTCAGGTGGTCAATATACAAAGCGGAAAAGGAAAAGAACATAAGCTCTGAAGAAGCGCGCAGGAAGGCGGCAAACAGGAAAATCAACAGTACCGTATCGCCCAGTAACAGCGCCGCCACGGTTTTACTGGAATCAGGCAGCGGAATGGTCGATCCTATGGCCAGAGGTGCTTGCGGTTCTTCGAGGCGCGAAGCCAGCCATGCCACCCCGATGGTCATCATGCATCCCACCCAATAGAGCAGGGAATAACCGATGGCACGCCACAACAGCCCGCCCAGCACGCCGAACACGGCATATCCGATAGAACCCCACAGGCGCAGATGGCCATATTCCAGTTTGTGACGGGCCGCCATGCGCACAACGACCCCATCACCCAGCGGCATGATACCCGCTGCAAACAAGTTCACCACCAAAGACACAACCAGAAAACCGCTGAAACCATCCGGGAGCATGTAGAGCAGTATGGAAAAGCCATTGAGCAACAGCACCAACACCAGCATTTTCACGCGCTGTTCACGCCGGTCCGCCAGACGTGCAATCATCGGCGATGCCAGGAATACCACCGCTGCGCGCAGCGCCGACAGGATGCCCCATTGGGTCTCAGTCACGCCGCGGCGGTTGAGATCAATGGCGATGAAACTGCTGACCAGCGCCAGCGCTCCCCACATAATGGAATAGTACCAGGCAGCGCGCGCATACGCGCTGGAAGGCTTGATACTCGGGTCTCGGGTCAGGATGTCGGTGTCTGGCATAGGTTCCTTCGTTCAACGAATGCGCTAAGTGTACTGGAGATATAAGCATAAAGCAAAGGATGTTTTTCCACCCTTTTCATTTTAATAAATATCTTAAAAAATACACCTGATTATTAAAACCTGTGGTAATCTTTAGGCATACCATAACATTTTTACAGGAATTGTTTATCTTGGATTACAATACACTCTCCCTCAGCGAAAACGAAGAAATGTACCTGATCAGCATTGCTGAGCTGGTCGAGACGCAGGAACTTGCCATTGTTCCGCTTTCCAGCCTGGCGGAGGCGCTCGCTATTAACGCAGCATCTGCCAACCAGATGGTCCGCAAACTGGAAGAACTACAACTGGTTCACTACCAGCCGTACAAAGGCGTGACGTTGACCGAACAGGGCCGTTCCATCGCTATACGCCGTATTCGCAACCGCCGCCTGTGGGAGGTATTTCTGGTGCAGCACCTCGAGCTTCCACTGGACAAAGCCGAAACCCTTGCCTGCGGGTTTGAACACCTCACCGATGAGGGCGTGTGCGCGCGGTTGGCAAAATACCTGGAGAACCCGGTTTTTGACCCGCACGGACACCTGATCCCCGACTGCCTGCAAGAGGCGCCGCCCGACAGCGGCTGGTTCACGCTCAACGAAGCCCAGATCGGTGACCGGTTGTTGGTGCGCCAGATGAAGAGCGATGCCGCCACACGCGCGTTCCTGGCAGCCGAAGGGTTGTACCCCGGCGCTGTGATCCAGCTGATCGCCACGGGGGGCAGCGGCTTTTTGCTGCAGTTGAAAGACAACCGTTTTATGATCGATCAAGAAATCACCGCCCAGATTCTGGTGCGGCGAATCAATAACAATCAGGAGGACACACCCCAATGACATTAGCAAATGCCCACATCGGAGAAACGGTGCGTCTGGTCGCCATCGAAGGCGGCACCCACATCCGCCGCCGCCTGGCAGATATGGGATTAAGCACAGGTATGGAAGTGAAGGTGATCACCGGCATTGAGCACGGCCCCATCATTCTGTCCGTGAAAGATTCTCGTTTGGCCATAGGCAGGGGGATGGCAGAAAAAATCATCGTCGAAAAGGTTTAGCCACCATGAATGAAAACTATCGCATCGCACTTGCCGGCAACCCCAACTGCGGAAAGACCACCATTTTTAACCAACTCACCGGCATGAACCAGCATGTGGGCAACTGGCCCGGCAAAACAGTCGAAATGAAAAGCGGTGTGTGCCGCTTTGAAGACACCACCCTCGATATCATCGACCTGCCCGGCACCTACAGCCTGTCAGCCTATTCACAGGAAGAGATCATCGCCCGCGACTACATCATCCATGAAAAACCGGAGGTGGTCGTGTGTGTGCTGGATGCCACCAACCTGGAGCGCAACCTGTTCCTCACCGCCCAGATCCGCGAACTGGGTGTGCCGGTGGTGGTAGCGCTCAACATGGCTGATCTGCTGGATGCCAACGGCATGGTCATCGATACTGAGTTGCTGGCAAAGGCGCTGGGTTCACCCGTGATCTACACTGCCGCCAACCATGCTGACGGTTTGCAAGAGTTACTCGAAACCGTGACCGAAACCGCGCGCAACAACAGCGGGCGCCCGATACCGGAGCCGCACCCTCATCATCACCGCAACGGCAGCCAGGCTGCCGCGCCAACCAACGGCCTCAAACACCATGCCCGCCGTCACCAACACCATCACATAGCCTGGCGCGGGGCACGCGGCAAAGGGCATCACCCTCATCATTTGAATCTGCCCGCACGTCAGCATATGCTGGCCTATACCC
>DSBE01000027.1 GCA_011053085.1 Chloroflexota bacterium | reverse complement strand
CCGAAGTGCCGGCTGAGGAAGAAGCGGAAGGCCCCGCGCCAACCAACACCCCGGTCGTTATTCAGCCGACCCGCGAAATTGTCGAACCAACCGCCACGCCGCTGCCTGAAGCAACACCTGTTCCGGAGCCTGTCGATGAGGAAGAAGAGCAGGGTGAAGAACCCGGCGCTGAAAGCGATGACCCCGCCAAGGTAAACGGTGCTCCGGGTTTCAGCGAAAAATTTGCCGATCCTGACGAAGCGGCTTTCATTCAGGATGAAGACGTCTATTCAAAGGGCGAAGTGGTTGATGGCAAGCTCGTTTTCTCGGGCAAACAGGCCAACATCCCCGCCTGGCGCATGGCTGGCACCGGCGGCGATGCCCTTGGACGTTCTTACGCTGAAGCACGCATCACCAACGATGTCTGCCATAGCAATGATGACAGCAGCGGTTTGTTCTTCCGCGTGCCCGATATCAAGAACCCCAACCAGGGCTACCTGTTCGGCGTGACCTGCGGCGGGCAATACTATCTCAAGATGTGGAACGGCAAAGCCCAACCCGGCGGTGAAATGTTCACCATCATCGCCCCAACCGACAACGAGATCATCCGCCGCGGCGAAGGCAAGCTGAACCGCCTGGGTGTGCTTTCTGACGGTAAGGGCCGCACCATCCTCTATATCAACGGCCAGGCTGTCGATGAATTCACCTCTCCAGTGTTTGCTGATGGTTATTACGGCATTTTCGTCACCGCCAGCAGTGATGCAGGATTCTCAGTGAGCATTGATGCTGCTTCGGCATGGTATAACGTGGTGGTCCCCACCACTTCTTTTGAAAAAGAACGCACCAGCGGCTCGCAGGATGGTTCAGGGTCGGCGGGCGAATTCAATTTTGCCAACCTGCTGAGTGACACCACCGCTGATCCCAGCATTGCACTGGGCACGCCCACCTGGCGTGACTACCTCAACAACACCGCCAATTGGGGCTCGTTCATGAATGACTATGCCATCTGGAGCGGTAACCCTTACGGCGAACTGGTCATCACCGGCCTCAAGCAGCAGGCTGCCTGGATCTTGGCGAAGACGCCTAAGATTGACGACGGCGCAGTTGAACTGGTGATTGACAATGACAACTGCTACATGTGGGATTCCTACGGCATCTTCTTCCGCTCCCCGGTGATGGAAGAAGGCGACCGCGGCTATCTGTTCGGCGTCACCTGCAACTCTTACTACTTCGTGTGGCGTTGGGACGGCAAATCAGGACGCATGGAGCAACTGGTTTCCTACACCAAGGATGTCGATCACATCAATTACGGCTCGGGCGCGCGCAACCGCCTGAACGTGGTGGCTGTCGGCGACCAGATGAACTTCTATGTCAACGGCCATTACATGACCACCGTGGTGGACAACTACTGGACCGAAGGCAATTTCGGGGTGTTCGTACGCCCGCAATATACCCAGGGATTTACCATCCGCCTGGATGAAGCCAGTTACTGGATCAACGAGTAACACCTTTCGTCAATTGGTAAAAGAAATCCTTCTTTATAACCAAAAAGCCGTCCTTCAGGGCGGCTTTTGAAATTTATATCCCTATGTGTGGTTTACAACCCATACTCCGCAAGATGCAGCTTGCTGTGGTCGATTTGTTCCAGCATTTGATCGATAAAAATGGTCTCGTCATCGGGCAGAGATTCTGCCAAACCCGCGAGGCGATTCAACCAGCGCAGTTCCATCTTTGAAAGGGCGAGTTCGCTATTTGTGTGGGCTGCCTTCAATAATTCAATGGTCGCCAGCGCCGCACGGCGAGTGCGCAGATAAGCGGTAGGCTCGTCTATAATCGCTTGCGAAAGTGCCAGTACGCTGTCAGGGCGCAGGATGTAGGCTTGCGGATCGGTGAAAGCGTCTGATTCCACCCACCAGTCACGCAGCATACGTGCTGCTGCTGGCCCGTGGTTACTGGCGACATTCATCAACCGTGTGGCATAGACCAATTGCTCCAAAGAAACCGTGGGCGCCATGGCTCCCAGTAATTTAATATTGTTGACAGATTCGTTGCTCCACAAATCTGCTACAGCTTTGGGGATGTTGCCAATGGGCGATAAATGTGCGCAGGCGGCTTCAGCGCCCTCCAACGATATGGGGCAGCCGGTGATTGCCTTGAGAAACGGGCCTTCATAAGCACAGTCTTTGCTGGGGCCCACAGCCCCCCGTTCATAGGCTACCAGGCTGCGCGCTACTGTCATTACGCGGATGACCGCTGACCACACCCGCGGAATGAACTTGCCTTCTGCCAGCACCATTGCCGTATTGCCAAAACCACAGGCAGTATCTCCCGCCGCTATGACCTGGTTGCGCTGACTGATCGCTACAATCTCATCCCACAGGTAAACCATATCGCGACTGGCAAGCACGCCCAGTGAAAATACTGATTCTGCCAGATTGCCATTGAGGATAGCGTCATCATGGATTTCTTTTCCACCAGTCGATTCGATTGAGAGCATGTCCGCCCCGGCCTGGGCGCAAAGCTCGAAAGAACGGAACATGGCTTCTACATATTTTCCCTGGCGCAGCAAAGGGGGGCGTTCAAATTCGCGAATATCATTGGGAGTAATTCGCAGGCCAGTTTTAATGCCGAATGCGGTTTCATTGCGGTCAAGCTCATCACGCAAGATGCTGGTCACCTCTGCTCCCCAATCGGGTTGCATGGTCAATTCAGGCAGCAATTCTAATTCAACCACCAGCCCGGGTGCGCCCAATTCGACGGCGCGTTTACAGGCATCGGTGATCATATGGGTGTATTGACTGCGCACCTCTGGCATGGTGTCCGCCGTTATCAACATCCCAGGCAGGGTAAAGTTTAGTTCAGGGTAAACCGTGCCACCGCCGATTACCAGGCCGTTCTTGAGGGTGACAGGCGCGGGCGCAGTGCCGAAAATCAAATCGTCAATGGATTGAATAGCAAGTGTAGAAAAAGTTTTCATTATTTACCTCGGGATTATGGTCTTTCTTATTTCAAAGGGGGAGTTATTGCAGAAATGTGAGTATGGTGCCAGTATAATCACTATTGACAACGTTGTCAATAGTGATTATACTCTTTTTTACGGATGATAGATGGGTTGCCCCCCGGCAGCGGAAATCTGGCGGCCATAGCCATTTCTCCGCATCCCCTCCCCAAAATCTGATGCCCGTTGACTGTCATCGGGCAGTATGTTTCTTTTTCCCATCGCTGTGTTACAATCGGCAACAACGGAGGTTTGACAGCAGTGAGCGTGACCATTAAAGATGTTGCCCGTTTGGCAGATTGTTCCATTAAGACCGTTTCACGGGTGATCAACGATGAGCCGCATGTCAGCGAAAAGGTGCGCGCCAGAGTGCTCGATGCCATTCGTAAATCAGGCTATGCCCCCAATCTGGCGGCGCGCCGTCTCGTTCAGCAGCGTTCTTTTGCTATCTGCATTTTGCTATACCCTGGTTTTGATCAACCCACCTCCTCCTTGTTATCGCGTGTGCTTGATATTGGTTATGAGGAGAGCTACGACATCCTGCTGCTCTCCTATTTCCCGGCGTTGGCGCCTTCGCGCAATCAACTGGTGGAACGAATCAACCAGCGCCGTTATGATGGCTATGTCATCACGCCGCCCTGTGATGCCGATGGCTTACTCACCGACTTGTTGACCACCTATAAAATCCCTTTCGTCTTAATCAACCCGCTCAACCGCAGCACCGATTTTCCTTATGTCGCTGGTTCTGATTATCATGGCGCCTACGAGATGACTGAGCACCTCATACAAT
>DSBE01000148.1 GCA_011053085.1 Chloroflexota bacterium | reverse complement strand
GCTGCTATTATACCGAATCATGCCTCTTAAGACAACCTAGCAGGAGAAAAAACGGAAATATTCCGCATAAAATACCGGGAAGAGGAGTTATGCGGAAAGGTGCAGGATTTTACCCCCCAGAGGGGGCTTATGCCGAAAGTTTCGGTATAATACATAGTTAGGCGTTTTTCCGTTGTTGAAGCGGATTGTTGTTCACCCATATTTAGTTCCAAAGGAGATGAGATTATGCAAGTCATAGTAAACGGAAATCCGGTAGAATGTCGCGAAGGAATGACCGCCCAACAAGTATTGCAAGCGGCCGGTTTTGGCGGTGGACATCATCTAGCATTAGAGATGCAAGACGGAACTTTAATGCATATTGATGATAATGAGGTAGTTAAACCAAGCCCTGGTGATAAGTTTATGGCTGTTCCAGCGGCGAAAAAAGGATAGTATTTCGATAAGGTGTTAAATCCCACAAGAGTTGATGTTAAATCAACTCTTGTGGGAACACTTTTTGTTGCTACAAGGAGACTAAAAATGCAAATCAGCCCACGCAAGAAACGTATTATGACTGAAATTTCTCAGTTGCTTGTGCCACTTTATGGCCGTGATAACTTGAAATGGGATCCAGAAGAGAAATGTGAGTGGATAATGTTTGAGCGTTTTCGTTTACCGCCTGGTTGGCTTAACAAACGTCCAGATTCCCCTTTTTATAACACGGCATATACACCTCTTTTGATTGAAGTGCCAGCCGGTTATCCTAGTGTTGCTCCACAAAACTTTTATTCAGAACAACAATTGCAGTGTGGTACAGATTTTATCAACCACTATTTTGACCGCCCCGGAACCGGCACCAGCGCAAACAAATACACAAGCAAGGGTTGGGCCTGGTTGTGTATTCACGTCAACGCTTGGGACTACAAGACTAATGTTGCTAAAGGCGACAATCTATTGACAGTTTGTCGTCTGATATTTGATATTCTTTCAGATAAGCGCAACGCGCGCAGAAATTTCTATTCTTAACACTCAACCGCATTTGGTTATCAAGCCTGTGAAGGAGTTGGTTATGAAATATATGATTGTTTTTCCCGAAATCGTTTATGATGACTGCCGCACTTTCCTGCTAAGAGACCCTCATAATGAGCAGTTTGGGTACTTATTAGCAGGCGTTAATGAAGAAACTGACCAATATGTAAAACTGTTAGTACACACTTTTTTGCCAGCCGAGTCGCGTGAAGATTTAGAATACCAAAGCACTGGCGGCATTTGTCCATCACCTAAATTTCAGATGCGCGTGTATTCTATGTGTAAAAGAGAAGGTTATCATTTAATTGATGTTCACTCACATCCCTTTGATAACTCAGCCTATGTGCGCTTCTCAGGAATTGATGATAGATATGAATTTGGCAGTGGGCGGGAGGGGGTTTTTGGGTTTACAGCAATGTGGAACCCAGGAATGTATCACGCCAGCATAGTCTTTGGACAAAATAGCCTAGATGCGCGTATCTATCGCGCTGATATGGGCCGTGCAGTGCCAATTGATGAAGTGCGCGTTTTCAGTCGTATCATTCCGACAGGTGCGCGTTTGCGTCAGCGTCAAACAATTGCTGAGGTAACTACACCACAAGTCGCTTCTTCAACTACAGCGGAGACCGAACAACCAACCGAGGAAAAAAAAACGGGAAACGACGATGTGTTTGGAGACGGTTCTTCAGGTGGCTCTTCAGACGCTCTTAATACGCTCTATTCGCGACAAATTCTGGCCTTCGGGAAGGCTGGACAAGAAGAATTGGCCAATACTACTGTCGCCGTGATTGGCGCAGGTGGTCTTGGTTCTATTGTAGTGGAAATTCTAGCACGGTTGGGGATTCGAGAAATTATCTGTGTAGATGATGATGTAATTGAAGCGAGCAATTTATCCAGAGTTTTGGGATCAACAGCGCAGGATGTGGAAAATCATACCGCGAAGGTTCACGCACTAGGGCGTCACGTTAAGACCATCAATCCTGAGATTATATATACGCCTGTAATGGATACTATTTTGAATCCACAAGCCCAGGCATTTTTGAAACGGGCTGACTTTATCATTTCTGGAACAGACACTCATTCTAGTCGCTTGGTATTAAACCAATTTGCTGTACAGTATCTTATTCCATATATTGACTTAGGCTTCGGTATGGAAACGGATGAGCAACGACAATGGCTAGTTTCAGCGGGAGGTAAAGTTATCACATTTATACCAGGTAGTTGGTGTTTTCATTGTTTGGGTGAGATAGACCAGCGTGAATTGCAATTAGAGTTAATGCGAAAAGAGGACCGCGAACGACAGATAGCACGCGGCTATATTTCAGGTGTGGATATTCCTAACCCTTCTGTTATTTTTCTGAATATGACTGTGGCAGCGCTGGGGATTTGTGAGTTCTTGAATTTATTAGCGCCGTTCAAGGAGCGCAATCTTTATATTTTCTATGATATGCTTGCAACTAGATTATGGAGTATGAAAGCGAAACCTAAACTTGAATGCCCTGTTTGTAGTCGTGAAGCAGAAAGGTTAGGACGCGGTGACTTATTAGCCTTAGAAGATTTGCGCGATGCTGAAGCACGTTCACTTCCTGAGAACTAAGTGTTTTTGCAATCATTGTAAGAAATAGATTGATGAGTAATATACCTAATTTGAATGAACGCTATGGTGGGAACCGTCCCTATCAACCGCCACTACGCACACCACAGCCACCACCAGAACCAGAGAGATTAGAGAGTAGCGCGACAGCAATCATAGGCGGAATTGTTGGCGCAATTGTCAGTGGACTTGTTTATAGCAGTGGTAGTGAATATGGTATATGTATTGCCGCCACGGTAATTATTGGCGCAATCGCAGGTGGGTTAATAGGTGCTTGGTATGGATCTTCCGAAGCCAGTTGGCGTAACACTGGTCTAGATGTACTTCTCTCCACAGTGCTAGGTGGAATTGGTGGTGTATTGGCGATCCCTGCGATTGTCGTAGTAATAATACTTGCTATGTTAGGAATATTTTGAATTATTATGTTTTCTGCTAATATTCCCAATCTAAACGAACGATATAGACAACGCAGTGGAATTCAACGATCTTCTCCCAGGCCTCCTATATCCCCTATGCCACCCCGACGCACACCAGAGCCTATGTCACTCTCCAAAATTCTATTTTCCACTGAGGGGAGAATACCACGCTCAACATATTGGTATTATTACCTTGCGTATGCTGGAATTTATATCGTGGCCGCTTTAATTGACATAGCATTTGGAACAATGGACGGAGATATTGGGTTTGGTTTGCTTTCAGGGATATGGTTGTTTGTTGGACTTTTTTCCTCTTTAGCCGTATCTATTAAGCGCTGTCACGATAGAGATCGGTCTGGTTGGTTTCTTTTGCTTTATCTAATTCCATTTGTCTCCTGGTGGGTTACAATAGAATTGGCCTTTCTGAAAGGTACTGTTGGAGACAATCAATATGGACCAGAACCCCTCTAAAATCACGGCATTAGTTATTAAAAACTTTATGCTTATTTTACAATAATTGTGTCTTGAAAATAGAAAACGCCTAACATCGCTTCCACCCGACGCCGCTTCGCGGCCTGCTGGCGAAGGGGAAACGCGCTTTCAGGTAGTTTTTTGTGAAGGTACTTTACACGCAGTCGCGGCGCGGGTGAAGCCGGGCGTTAGGCGGCGAACTGTGCAATTACACTAATTTCTTGGAGGTGCAAAATGACATCTGATAGCAATATTTCACGACCACGATTAAGTAAACTG
>DSBE01000399.1 GCA_011053085.1 Chloroflexota bacterium | reverse complement strand
CGGATAGGATGCGCCCCGCCTGCAAAGAGGAAGACTCGCGGCTATTGAACAGCGACAGGATGCCGGTGAACACCGGCGGATAATTGGTGATCGTATAAGGCGGTTCTGTGATGCTGGTGGTATAGATAGGCTCCCCCTCACGAATGCGCACAGCTTGATCGAGCAGCGGGCCCTCGCCATAATCGACACTGTAGGGAAATGCCGCCACAATGACCATGTTCACGACCACCACCAGCGCCGCCACTGCCATCGTGCAGTACAGCACAATCGTGACCCCTTTTTTCAACAAGGGATTGATCGTTTTCAGGAACGTTTCCACGGCTGAGGGGACTCCTCTGGCTGGTATGGTGGGCGGTTTTGACTCATAAAAGAACACATCTTAGGAATTATACTGTACTCACAGCGTCTTTCCTCCCATGAAAACCCTGACAACGAGAAGACGCTTAATCTGATTCTTCAGGCATGCTGTTTTCCTGGTAAAACGCCCACAGCAGCAGGAATGATCAATTCTATGTCCATAACAGTCCCCTGATGTGGGCCGCTCTGTTTCCGTAGAACCCTTTGATTACATCGTTTATCGCCGTAATAGCCTGCCAAGACAAATTACTGTTTGCAGTGCAAGCTTGCCTTTCATGCTCTTTGGATGAGTAATTATCTCACCGCCAGAAAAGATTGATACGCTCTCAGGGAGGTTACCGTATTAAACCAAAAACGCCCTCCTATTCTTCGGATAAGAGGGCGTTTTTTAACCAAACAATTCCGATTAAGCCGGCGCTTTGTTCAACACAGCCCCCAGTACATTGGCGCCTACCTGTTTGAGTTTAGCGACCTGTTTCTGCGCCGTTCCTTTGCGTGTAAACCCATGCCGCACAACCACAACCACGCCATCTACTTTGGATGATAATGCCACCGCGTTGGTAAATGTGAGCGGTGGTCCGTCAATTATCACCACATCTGAGAAATAGCGCAGGTCACTCAGCATACGAGATAAGGTATCAGAATCAGACAGATCCAAAGGCGAAGTCAATGGTTTCCCGGCGCCGATCACATTGAGACGCTCCTGATATGTTCTTAGAATATCACTAACCACGACACTGCCAGTCAGCAAATCGGTTAGCCCCAATTCATCTGAATCATCGGCAATCCATTCTTGATGCGGTTGTTCAAAATTGGCATCCACCAACACAACTTCTTTGCCGCTTTTTGCCATCATCATCGCCAGATGAGTGGCAATGAATGATTTGCCTTCATCCGGTGAGGGGCTGGTGACCAGCAAAATTCGGATGGGCTGTTCTCCCGCAGTGACTCCCAGATTTATGCGTACCAAACGCAAATCCTCTGATAGCTGTGCTGGTAACACAGGGAATGCCGCTGTCGATAGCGTATCACTTTCCGCGCTGTCCATGGCAACCGCTTCTTTTGAAGAACGGAACTTGTGAGCCAGCCGGTCCACACCCCCCCAAAAACCTTTGGTATTCGGTAAACCACGCCGGCCTGTCCACCTTTTTACCGCTGGAATGGTCCCAAGCACTGGCAGCGACAACGCATTGGTGACATCTTCCGCAGTCTTTATGGTGTCATCAAGCAAATCAAGTAAGTAAGCAGCCACAGCCGCAATACCGCCTGCTGCAGCCCCGGCGATAAGGGTCATCATCAACTTACCCGGACCTATTGGTTGGGATGTCAATGGAGCTGGTTCGATCACCGAGAGCGTGTTGATGGCGCCCTGACCGGTATTGGCCACTAAGGCGGCATAATTGCTTTGCAGCTGCGAAAGTTTGGTCTGTAAAACCGAAATCTCACCTTGAATTTGAAGAATTTCCTGGGCGCTGTTGGTCTCAGTCAAAGCCCTTTCCGCGATTTCGATCTCTTCCAACGTTGTGCGAATATTTTCTTCCAAGTAACTGATCTGTTCATTGATGAATTCTTGCTGCGCAGCACCTTGCTGCAGGTCTGAGGTCGGGCTGTAATTGATCAACTGACTTGCCAACTCGTTGGCAACCGCTTGCGCCCGTACCGGGTTGGTGTCGTTAACTACGATCTCAATAAACTGACTATTCGGCAGCGGATTCACGGTGTATTGCGGCAGCCAGTTCATGTCTAAGGCAGCTTGCACAGACCTTCTCACTTCAGCCTGCATGCCAATACGTGCATAGTAATTAGCAAGCTGCTGAGCCAGGTACACATCATTGCCGGTTGGATTGGTCTGGTACATCAGATTGCCGACTACCAGGGTGGTGCGGGTTTGATAGGTCAAAGGCTGTGCGTTTGCCACCACAAAGGTTGTGCCGGCAGCAACGATGACAGCAGCAAGCAGTAGCCACCAGTAGTGGAGGAGCGGTTGGAGGTATGATTTTAGGTTCATTTTGCTATAGTCCCCGATATTTTTTGTTGGTTCAACTTTGTTCTGTTTGCTTCAAATACCTGATATGTACAAAGATGAAAGAAATGACACAACTTTCCAGATGGAGCAGGTGCAAATGGCATCTCAATGCAATTTCATGGATAGTTTTATGACGTCCCAGTTTGCCTGCAGTTCTTTGCCTGCGCGTTCTCGCCACTTTGGAACAGGATAGAGGAAGCCCCATAAGAATGCTTTAATTACACTCATTATACAGAACATACCGCGCAATCCAAAGGCACGCCACCAGGGATACTGCTTTTGATAAAACAACATTTTCCCACGATACACCATCTTGCGCCGCTTCCAACGATTCATGCTGCGTCCCCCGAAATGGAGTGTTGTGGCATGCGGCAGATAGACCACCTGCCAGCCAGCCTGGTGGAGCCGGTACTGCAAATCGACCTCATCACCATAAATAAAGTAAGTTTCATCCAGCAGCCCGACCTGGTCGAGGGCAGCCCTGCGCAGCAGCAGGCAGGCAGAACTGAGCCAGCCAGCAGGCACAGGATGGTCGGCATCATAATGCGAAGGATAACCGGGGGCGAGTTTGTCTCCCAGTCCTGTCGCGATAAGAAATTCCTCTGGGAGTGTTGAAAATTTGGCATACCCGCCCTGGAAAGAGCCATCTTCATTCAACAATTTTCCACCCACAGCCCCGGCCTCTTCGTGTTCATTCAGATAATCAACCATCGCATCCAGGGCCGCCTTATTGACGATGGTATCGTTATTCAACAGTAAGACATATTCGCCAGCAGTAGCCTCAATACCCTGGTTGCTGGCTTTGCTCAGGCCCACATTCTCACCGTTCTCGACAATCATTATCCCTGGATATTCATCGCGCAGCATCTCCAGGCTGCCGTCGGTTGAGCCATTGTCCACCACCACCACATCGAATGAACACTTCAGGTTGCTGCCATACAGCGAGTCCAGACATGGCCCCAGATAGGCTTTGTTGTTCCAACATACCAGCACAATGGACATATCAGGAGGTTGGTTGTTTTGCAGTGCCAATCCTTGCCGTGCGAGAATTGTTTCAGCTTTCTTTACCTTTGTCATCACTCATTCCTCTCTGAATTGACGATCCATCTCCATGATCTCGTCATACGTACCCAGATCGATATAGGTGCCATCGGAAATCGGCACACCGCGGAACCTGTATCCTTCACGAATGGCGTTGTTCATGATCAGGGCAAAATCGGAGATCCCCTGTTTGTGGATACTCTCGTGCAGAAACTCAGTGAAGCGAGGCCGCCAAATGATGCAGCCCCACATACGGGTCAGATCAGTTTGTTTGGGCTTGTCATCAATTTCGACCACTCGGTTGTCAGCATCGGTGCGCACCATGCCGAATTTCTCCGGCCTTATGG
>DSBE01000219.1 GCA_011053085.1 Chloroflexota bacterium | reverse complement strand
ATAGATAAGTATAACAACAATTCCCTGCCTGATAGAAGAAATCCGGCAATACCAGACACCCATAATTTTCAAAAATTCCGGATGCCTCTGATGGTCTTCGTTTCCGGTATAATTCCCTCATCACATCTCAGGAGGAAAACGACATGCAATACCCCCACGCACGCAGAACAGACTTCAGCGAAACCCTGCACGGCACGCAGGTGCCCGACCCCTACCGCTGGATGGAAGACATCGACAGCCCGGAAACTACCGCCTGGGTGCAGGCGCAGAACGAACTGACCCAGCGTTATCTAGCGACCATCCCCCAACGTGAGGCGATCAAAGCCCGCATGACGGAATTGTGGAATTATGAGAAGTTCAGCGCACCCTACCGCAAAGGCGGGCGCATCTTCTACTCACACAATGACGGCTTGCAGAACCAGAGCGTGCTCTTCTGGCAGGAAACCCTTGCCAGCGAACCTAAAATCCTGCTCGACCCCAACACGCTCTCAGCAGACGGCACCGTGGCGCTCAGCGCGGTCGAAATTTCCAGCGACGGCAGGCGCATGGCGTACAGCCTCTCCGAATCCGGTTCGGACTGGGTCGAATGGCATGTGCGTGATGTCGACAGCGGCGAGGACCTGCCGGATGTGATCCGCTGGTCGAAGTTTTCCGGCGCCAGCTGGACCAAAGACAGCGCGGGCTTTTTTTATGCCGCTTATGACGAGCCCAGGACCGAGGAAGCCTTCAAACAGGCAAATCTCAACCAGAAACTGTATTATCACCAGCTGGGTACCCCGCAAAGCGCTGACAGGCTGGTCTATAAAAATGATGATGAACCCAAATGGGGCTTCTGGGGAGAAGTTTCCGACGACGGCAAGTATCTGATCGTCAGCATTCGCCAGGGCACCATGCGCCAGTTCAACATCACCCTGATCAACCTGGAAGATCCCTCCGCTCCGCCAATCGAGCTGATGACTGGCTTCAAAGCCATCTACGGCTATGTTGGCAATCTGGGCGACACCTACTACTTCTTCACCGATGACAGCGCCCCCATGAACCGTGTCATCGCCGTGGATATCAACAACCCGGCGGAAGACAATTGGCAGACCGCCGTGCCGCAACAGGCCGAAACGCTCAACAATGTCAGCCTGGTGCATGGCAAATTCCTCGCCACCTACCTGCAAGATGCCAAATCCATCTTGCGTGTGTTCGACACGCAGGGCAAACTGGTGGATGAACCGGCTGTGCCCGGCATGGGCACCATCACCGGTTTCGGCGGTTCGCCAGACGATACAGATGTGTTCTTCCATTATGCCAGCTTCGCCACCCCCGGCACCATCTATCGCTACGATGTGATAACGCAAGAGGTAGAGCTGTTCCGTGCGCCGCAATTAAACTTCAACCCCGAAGATTACATCACAAAACAGGTCTTCTATCCTTCCAAAGACGGCACCCTGATCCCCATGTTCATCAGCCACCGCAAAGACCTGGCGATCAGCCCCGACACCCCGCTGCATCTGTATGCCTACGGCGGGTTCAATATCCCGCGTGTGCCTGAATTCTCCGTGCCTTACCTGACGTGGATGGAAATGGGCGGCATCTTCGCGGTTGCTAACCTGCGCGGCGGCGGCGAATATGGCAAAGCCTGGCATGAAGCCGGCATGAAACACAACAAGCAGAATGTGTTCGATGATTTCATCGCCGCGGCGGAATACCTGATTGCCGAAGGCTATACCAGCAGCCCCAAACTTTCGATCAGCGGGCGCTCCAACGGCGGATTGCTGGTGGGCGCGTGTATCACCCAGCGGCCTGACCTGTTTGGCGCTGCCCTGGGCATCGTGGGTGTGATGGACATGCTGCGCTTCACCAAGTTCACCATCGGCTGGGCGTGGGTCAGCGATTACGGCTCACCGGATGACCCCGCCGAGTTCAGGACCCTGCTGGCGTATTCGCCCTATCACAATGTCAAGCAGGGCACCACCTATCCGCCCACCATGATCATCACCGCCGACCACGATGACCGCGTCTTCCCGGCGCATTCCTTCAAGTTTGGCGCGCAGATGCAGTGGGCGCAGGCGGGCGACAATCCCATCCTGATGCGCATTGAGTCGAAAGCCGGCCACGGTGCGGGCAAACCGGTCGCCAAGATCATCGACGACTTCAGCGACCAGTGGGCCTTCCTTGTCAGGCATTTGGGCATGCAATAACCTAATCAAAACTCGGTTTCCCGACGTGCCCGCCGGAAGAAACCGAGTTTTTTCTGTTTCTCAATGCACGAGAAACCTGGTTTCCCAGCTCACGCTGGAAGAAACCAGGTTTCATTATTCTTATTACGCGCGCTCTAAATAACGCTCAATCTCCCAGTCCATCACCTGCATGCGATACTCGTCCCATTCCGCCAGCTTGGCGCGCAGGAAGACATCATAAATCTCCTCGCCCAGCCCGGCGCGGATGACCTCATCGGCGTGCAGTTCATACAGGGCTTCCTTGAGCGAACCCGGCAGCTCTGAAATCTGCAGATCGCGCTTCTCGACATCGGTCAATTCAAAGATATTGACGCCGTTCAGCGGCGGCATGGGCTTCAAGCCGTTCTCAATGCCATCCAGCGCGGCTGCGCCCATGGCGGCGAACGCCAGGTAGGGGTTGCTGGAGGGGTCCGGGCAGCGCAATTCCGCGCGCGCGGCATAGGTCTGCCCCGGATTGTAGCGCGGGATGCGGATCATGGCGGAGCGGTTGACCTGCGCCCAGCCCACATAGGTGGGCGCTTCATACCCCGGCACCAACCGTTTGTAGGAGTTAACCGTCGGCGCGATGACTGCCGCCATTGCGCGGGCGTGCTTCAGTTGTCCCGCGATCAACCCATAGGCGATCTCGGACAGGCCGAATTCATCTTCGGCGTCATAGAACAGGTTCGTGCCGTCGCTGTCAGAGATGGATTGGTGGCAGTGCATGCCCGACCCGTTCACGCCGAAAATAGGTTTGGGCATGAAGGATGCCACCAGGCCGTGCTGCGCGGCGATGGCCTTGACTGTGTACTTCAGGGTCAACACATTGTCGGCCGTGCGCAGCGCATCGGCAAAGCGGAAATCGATCTCGTGCTGGCCCAGCGCCACCTCGTGATGCCCGACCTCGACTTTGAGGCCCATCTGGTCGAGTGCTGCCATCAATTCAGTGCGCACCCGCACAGCGTCATCATCCGGTGAAAAATCAAAATAACCGCCAACATCGTGCGGCACCGGGTGTACGCTGCCGTTGGGGCGGAACAGGAAGAATTCCGGCTCCGGGCCGATGTCATAACGCCAGCCTTTTTCGGCGAAGCGCGCGATCACCCGCTTGAGCGCCCCACGCGGATCTTTTGAATAGGAATCACCGTCGGGGGTGTGAATATCGCAGAAGATGCGCGCGCGTTTCATATGTTCCGGCGTCCATGGCAGCACGGCGTAGGTGTCCGCGTCAGGGATCAGCTGCATATCACCTTCCTGTACGCGCGCGAAGCCTTCCACCGATGAGCCGTCAAACCAGATGCCGTTTTGCAGCGCGCCCGCCACCTGGTCCAGCGGCGCATCCACGCTCTTCACATTGCCGATAATATCAGAGAACTGGAAGGACACAAACTTGACGTTATCTTCCGCACAGCGTGCCAGCACATCTTTTCCATCCATGTCATTTACCTCTAATCCATCTACTAGTCATTAATCAAAAAGGCACGTTCGGGAGAACATGCCTGCATTATTAAATCGTATCAGCAGCCTCCTTTTCAATCATTACAGAACAACCAATGTGGTTGGT
>DSBE01000283.1 GCA_011053085.1 Chloroflexota bacterium | reverse complement strand
GTTGGTGGTGCAGGATGCATTTGAGAGAACATGATGAATAGCAGGATCATAAAGATCATCATTCACACCAATCACGACGGTGATATCTTCATTTTTGGCAGGTGCCGAGATAATGACTTTCTTAGCGCCACCGCGGGTAATATGATCTTGCGCGCCAGCCATGTTGCCTTTGCCCAATTTATCGGTGAATACACCAGTGCTTTCGATGACGATATCAACCCCAAGTTCGCCCCAGGGCAGATTGCCAGGATCGCGCTCAGAAAAGCATTTGACCAAATCGCCATTTACATGCAAATTACCATCAACAACCTGGATATCAGCATCAAAATGTCCGTAGTTTGAATCCCATTCCAACAAAAATGCATTGGTGTCTACCGGCATCAAATCATTGACAGCCACAACTTCCAATTCACCGTCATACTGTTCTTTGATTGCCTTAAACACCTGTCGGCCGATGCGGCCAAAACCATTAATACCAACTTTAATTGCCATTTGTTTCCTCCGTAGATGAAATAATTGATTACACTGAAAGAAAACCGATAAAATCGGTTTCTAAAACAAAGCGTTTTTTAATGCTACCAACCTAATTTTACCATCGTCAAAGCCCAAAGAATGGTGAAATTTGTCCCGATTCGTCGGCATTTTCGACCATTAAGTCATATCGTCGTTTATATTTAACAAAGGACCGGTCCGCTCATAAAACAAATCCATGACAATTTGTGCCAACTTATCCGAATCATGCCGCGAGGGCTTGTCTTTAGCGACCAGGTCAGCTGGATAGATGACATAGTTCGCAGACAGATTGTCATCAATCGTGACCCAGGTCAATGGTTCAGGCAACGAAATCCCTGAAAAATACCGGTTGCAGATGATTACATCGAATATATTCGATCCAAGGTATTTTTCAAGCACCTTGATATGATCCCCGACCGTGTACCCATCGGTTTCACCCGGCTGCGAGGTAATATTGGACACATAAAATTTCATGGCTTTACTGGCTTTCAGTGCGCGGGAAATGTCCGGCACCAGTACATTGGCAAGGATCGAGGTGTACAAGCTTCCTGGGCCCACGATAATCAGGTCTGCTGCCAAAATCGCTTGAATAGCCGGCGGAAATGCCTGTGGCTTATCAGGGTCAAGCCACACCCGTTCTATCTTGCCCGGGGTTTTGGTTATTTCACTTTCGCCGCGAATCACCTGGCTATCTGAGGTCGATGTAGTCTTTTTTACCGCAGCCAGCCGCACGTCCTGCAACGTCGCCGGCATCACCTGTCCGGTGATTGCCAGAACGCGGCTTGCTTCTGCAATACCTTCCTCAAAACTGCCGGTAATGTCACTGAGTGCCGTGATGAAAAGGTTCCCCAATGAATGTCCATTCAGGTTGTATTCTTCGCCAAAGCGATATCGAAAAATTTGGGTCAGCATGGCTTCGTCATCAGATAAAGCAGTCATACAGTTGCGGATATCACCCGGTGGTGGTGTGCCGATTCTGCGCCTTAACTCACCAGACGAACCGCCGTCATCTGCCATGGTCACAACGGCCGTAATGTTGGCCGTATGCTTTTTCAAACCACGTAATATGGACGCCAATCCTGATCCACCGCCCAATACAACGACATTAGGACCGCGCACCCGGCGGCGGTAACTGGCAATCGCATCCAACACTCCCGCCCCTTGCGGCATGAACGGCTTAATGATATTACGGCTCAACCCCATGGTACTGAAATAGATGCACAAAGCGCCAGACCCTGAAAAAAGGACAAATCGCAGCCAGCGCGGCAGGAAACGCAGTGAAAGGAATGCCAGAATCTGAGTCAGCCACGACTGCTCAACAGTTCTATAGATATCCAACACGACGACTGCGATGCTGAAACCCAGCAGCGCCGTGCCGGCAATCATCAACAAAATCCAGCGTTTAATGCCCAGCCCTGGGCGCAGCCAGGCTAGCTCGTTCCTTCCCCATTGCTTTACTCGAAATAACCAACTGGTTTCCTTCAATTTCATCTTGACAACAATATAGCAGTCTTTCAGCAGAACGTCAATCAATCATTATTGCTGCATAACAGCGAAGAATTGAAATAGTTTTTCATTTCCTAAAGCTCCACCACAAGAAATCCACTGAGCCCATACATCTGCCACTATAATGATAGTCAAGATAACCAACAGGAGCAAACCCATGAAACGAGTGGCTTTTACATTCAGGATCCGTGAAGACAAAATCGAGGAATACAAACAACATCACAAAACTGTTTGGCCTGAGATGTTGGAGGCATTATCACGCAATGGCTGGCACAACTACACCCTGTTTATCAAACCTAACGGTGAAGTCTTTGGCTATGTTGAAACACCGGAAGGCTTGACAGCCGCCAATGCTGGCATGCAGCAGGAAAAAGTCAATGAGCGCTGGCAGCGATTTATGGCACCTTTTGTACCTGAAGGTATCAAGCCCGATCAAAGTTTTGTCGAACTTGAAGAATATTTCCATCTCGATTGACAGGTTGTCTACCAACCACGTGCCTTGTTGCTTCGTCGTTGGCGGTTTTTCGGCGAACTTATGTTATTCGTATAATTAATCGGTTGGGGCGCTTCAGCCTTGTAATTAAAATTCTCAAGCCTTACTGTTGGGATTTTATAGCCAACTCTTTTTTCAATATCCCGAACCATTTTATCGTCATCCGGTGTCACCAGAGTAAACGCCTGACCTTCGCGTTCAGCACGCCCTGTCCGTCCAATGCGGTGCACATAAGCATCAGCAGTATCAGGAATGTCATAATTGATTACATGCGAGATTGAATCGATATCAAGCCCTCGCGCGGCAACATCAGTAGCGATCATCACCTGGTAAATTCCGCTGCGGAAGCCTTGCATAGCGGCATCACGCTGGTTTTGGCTGCGATCGCCATGCAGACTGGTGACCTTATAACCGGCAGCTCTGATCTTCTTCTCAAGACGATAGGTTCTGCGCTTCGTCCTGGAGAACACCAATACTGAGTCTGTTTCTGTATTTTTCAAAATCTCTAACAACATCTCCGTTTTCAAATGAGCGGGGACTGGATAGAGCGCATGTTCAACTGTTTTGGTCGGGTTGCTAAAACCGACATCGATGCGTTTGGGTGATTGCAGTGTCTGCGCTGCCATTTTCTCAATTTCTTTGGGAAAGGTGGCAGAGAACAACATCGTCTGATGTTTTTGTGGCATATGTTTGATGATGCGCTTAATATCGGGCATAAAACCCATGTCCAGCATGCGATCAGCCTCATCCAAAACCAATATCTCCACTTCGTGTAAGGAAATGTAGCCCTGGTTGATCAGGTCTAACAGGCGTCCCGGACAGGCGATCAGGATTTCTACACCACGTTGGAGTGTTTTTATCTGTTGTGTTGCATTCACCCCCCCATAAATGGCGGCTGCATGCAGCTTGGTGCCATGCGACAACATTTTTATGTCACTATGAATTTGCTGCGCCAGCTCTCTGGTTGGTGTGACAATCAAGGCTCTCACATGGTTGCGGGGACCTTGTAATAATTTTTGAAGGGTGGCAAGCACAAAAACCGCAGTCTTTCCTGTGCCTGTTTGCGCGATGCCGATGATATCTGAGCCGCCCAAAGCAACCGGGAGGGCTTTTTCTTGTATGGGAGTCGGGGTTTCGAAACCCGCCCTGTTAATTGCTTCATGCAATCGTTGGTCAAGTTGTATCTGTTGAAAATCCATTTTTCCTCACTAACGTTACACTGGAAAAATCGAACCGACTTCAACAGCAAACTATTAGAACATATATTG
>DSBE01000259.1 GCA_011053085.1 Chloroflexota bacterium | reverse complement strand
GTCTCTGTCGCTCTCGTCGCCGAGAGTTTTTCTTCTCACACCTTTTTGAAAAGGAGAAAACGAAGCCCGTGACAGGCTCCGGAGGCATCCGCTGATCTTTCGATTTTCCGCATCGCGAATGGGTTTACCCGTCGCGCGTTAACACTTCCCTCGCAGGAAGGGACCTCCACCTCGTAAACGAATGACACCTTCGGTGTCAAATGGTTCCAGCCGCTGGTTTCTCGGTATTGAATTTTGAACGTTCTATTCAAGGTTTATAGCACATTGGGTGGGAGGAAGTCAAGCATTTTTTCAAAAATCTGTCTACCCGCCTTTAAATTCTTCCATCGGCACTCCAGATAGGCAGAACACAAGTTGATAATTCCAAGAGAACCGTCAGGGACGGAAATTGATTCCGCCCCTGGCCACGTGTTTCCTAAAAAATATTCGGTCTTTCAGCCTCAGATGTTGCTTAAGGCTGGATGGTCTTCAGTTTTTCGTCCAGCGCGTCAAGAATGCTTTCTTCGATGGTGACGAAGGGGTTCTGGGCAACCTCGCGCAGGCTGCTGTTCTGAACCATGCGCATGAAGCGGTGCATCTGGCTGGTCACTTCTTCTGGCAGCAGTTCCATCAGTGCCGCCTTGGCTTCTTCATTCGCCAGCAGATCACTGATAATCACATTGGTGCTCAAAACAAACTGATAGATGCGTGTCGGTTGATACACAAAGTCATACTTCCCGGCAGTCAACTTGACAATCACGTCGGTGCCTTTCTGTTTGGCTTTCAGATCTGCGTCAGACAACGGCGCGCCATTGACAGTTACACCCTGCAGAACAGCATCCGGCAGGACCAAACGGGCTTTGGCATCGAACGGCACCTCCACATGGAATTCGAGTTTTCCGCCTTCTGCGATCTTCCACGCACTGCGATACTTTCCCATGGCGGTATTCACACTCACATCAATCCAACCCAACCGCCAATGCGGTTTGGGCGCCAGCATCACTTTGCGAAAGCCGGGGGCTTTCTCGCTGGGCTGAATACCGGCGGCGTTGCGATAGACCCATTCCATGATCGAGCCATACGCATAATGGTTGAGGGAGTTCATCTCGAGATTGCCGATCTTGCCATCAGGACGGATCGAATTCCAGCGTTCCCAGATGGTCGTCGCGCCCATATTGACCGCGTAGAGCCAGCTGGGATAATCTTCATGCATCAACAAGCGGTACGCCAGGTCATCATTGCCGATCTTGGAAAGCGTGCGGCACAACCACGGCGTGCCGACGAATCCGGTCTTGAGATGATTATTGTCCTTTGCCATCAGGGCATTGAAATCATTGATAAAGCGGTCGAGAAATTCATCTGGCACCAGGTCAAGGAACAGGAACAAAACGAAAGCCGTTTGTGTATCGACAGCAATGCGGCCGCGATGAGTGATAAATTCTTGCTGAATGGCGGCTTTAATCTCCTCCGCCAGCTGGAAGTACTGTTTGGCTTCTTCTTCCTTATTAAGAACCTCAGCTGCTTTCGCGGTCAGCAAGGTCGAATAATAGTAGTAAGCAGACGAAACCAGATCATCCGCCGTGCGGCCCTTGGGATTATCAGGGTTATCAGTATCCAGTGCCAACCAGTCACCAAAGGTGAATTCGCGCGTCCACAAGCGGTTTCCGCCGGTCTCTTCATCCGAACGGCGAATGAAATCTACCCAGGCCTTCATGCTGTCATACTGCTGCGCGAGGATGCCTTTATCACCGGTGTGGACATAAACATTCCAGGGAATCACCGTGGCTGCATCGCCCCAGGCGCTGGCGCCGCCGCGCCCAAGATTGACCGCAGGTACGACATGCGGCACAATGCCCTCATTGGCCTGCTGCTCTTTGTACATATCATACAGATACTTGCCGAAGAACGCAGCAACATCCATGTTGAATAGCGCTGTACCGGAGAAGACCTGAGCGTCACCAGTCCATCCCATGCGCTCATCACGCTGGGGGCAGTCGGTGGGTACGTCGACAAAGTTTCCTTTCTGTCCCCACAGCGCATTCAAGAACAGGCGGTTAACCAGATCATTGGCAGTCTTTACCTCGCCAATCTGATAGATGTCTGAGTAGACCACACAGCCGGTAAAATCATCCAGATTAATCTCGCCCGGCCAGTTACTGACCTTGATATATCGCCCGCCATAGAAAGTGAAATGCGGTTCAGCTGTTACAGGCTGCCCATTGGATACAATGTGATACTCTGCTTTCGCGCTGCGCAAGTTGCCGTTGAAGAAATTATCTTCTTGCAGCACTTCGCCCCACTGCAACATGACTTCATGCCCTTGAGGGGCATTCAGATTAAATTTAACCCAACCCACAAAGTTCTGCCCGAAGTCAATTACAGATTCACCCGCGGGAGTAATAATCAGAGAGGCAGGCTCGATCGTTTCCATTACCTTGACCGGCAGGCTGCGCCGGGCTTCCAACCGCTCATAGCCCAGATCAATCTTGCGGCAAAAGCTCCACTCGCTGTCATCCAGGCCGGTTTCACACCAGCCGGGAATCTCTTTGTTGACATCATACCATTCGCCATCATAAATGCTGCTGTCCTGCACCGGACCAGCGGCGGCTTTCCAACCCTCATCGGTGGAAACCACCTCCTTGCTGCCATCCTGATATGTGAGATGCAGCTCACAGATCAACGCCATACGCTCGCCGTAAACAGGCTCCTGTGAACCGCTGAATCCAAAGCGTCCCTTGTACCAGCCATTGCCCAACATCGCGCCAAGAACATTCTCGCCCGCAGAGAGCATGCCGGTGACATCGTATGTCTGATATTGCAGCCAATGGTTATAGGCATGGAAACCCGGCGCAAGCACTTCGTCGCTGACCCTTTCGCCATTCAGATATAGTTCATAGAGCCCCAGGCCGCAGGCATAGATGCGCGCGCTGGCAATTTCATTATCCACCTGCAGTGTTTTGCGGAGATAAGGATGCAAGTTGTTATCCTCCCAGTCCGGCGTGATCCACTCAGCCTGCCAGGGCTCATCCATCCTGGCGGTTTCGAACCAGGCAGTTTCACTGGTCTCCTTTTCACCCGCATTGCTCCAAACCGTCACCCGCCAAAAATAACGTGTGTATGGCCGCAAAACCAGGTCGGGGACGAACGCCAGACTGTCGATATTTTTGTCCTTGCCACTATCAAACAGAACTTCTTCGAACCCTGCATCTGACGCGACCTCTACTTTTGCTGCTTTCTGGCTTGTTCCGGCCGCATCCACCACCGTCCATGACAGGCGCGGTCGGTCGAGGGCAAACCCCAGCGGGTTGACAATATGATTGGTTCTTAAATTTGTAATACGCATGACGGCTCCTTTTGTTTGCTACAAGTGCGTGGTATTCCCGGTGAAAAACACGTTCTCAACGATTATTAAATCTTAACACGTCAGATCAAATTATCGTAAAGCAAGGTTCTTTTTTTTCATATGGAACGGAAAATACCAAAAAAATGACTCTCGCGGCAGCTTCTGCTTGTTGGCCTGGGTGATAGGCTGGTAGTCACACAGCTGATGAGTCAACCCACAAATTGACAGGATTTTTTCTCTTCCCCCTGCTGATTGAGATAGACACCAACCAGGAAAGGAAACTTTAGTTTTTTAAGTCTGCAACTGTCATATAATTCTTTCGTATATAGAATGAACAAGTTGCGCAAACAAGGAGAGAAGAAAACATGAACTACGTGGACGTGAAACACCTTCGCAAGAATTTTGGCAGCCTGCGGGCGGTCGATGATGTCAGTTTCAGCGTCTATAATGGTGAAATTTTCGGTTTGCTG
>DSBE01000357.1 GCA_011053085.1 Chloroflexota bacterium | reverse complement strand
CGTTCTAAGAATGTGAGTGTGACAACTTTAGATATAGACGAAGATAAAGCACCAGATATTGTCGCCAATATTGTTGAGTATGATTTTCAGATTAAGTACGATCATGTTCTAGCTTTTGAGGTTTTTGAACATATACCTTTTGATAAATTTAAGGAAGTTTTGCACAGATTAGCTAATGTGGCACGGAGATATCTTTTTATGAGTGTACCCCAAAACGATAGAATTTTGGCTGATTTCTCACTAAAGCTGCCCAAAATTAAAAGAGTTAGATTTAACATAACGGTACCTCGCAGACAAATTACTACGCCGCATCACTTTTGGGAAGTGAATTACCCACCAATTAAAACAGCTACTATGGAAAATGCCTTGAGTAATGCTGGTTTTGAGATTTGTCGTCAAGATAAGGCCTTTTCCAGATTCTTTGCACTTCAGCCAATAGCTAGAGGAAAACCGAGTTAATGAAAAATGTACTAATTAAAGCCTTGAATTATGGCTTAGGATCTATTGAGAAGTCATTCCTATATTTGCTAAGAGTCTCATATGAAGTGCCCAATATATGGATTATCGGTCCCCCACGATCAGGCACAACACTACTTTACCAAGTTTTACTCAAGCGATATAAATTTGCTTATATTTCAAATTTCGCTAGTGTGTTCTACAAGGCCCCGATACTAGCAACAGGGATTGCCCATATACTGTTTAATTCACGGGATGCGGTGATTGAATTTGAATCAGATTATGGTAAAACTTCCAATTGGTTAGGGCCTCATGAAGCGGGGGCTTTTTGGTATCGTTGGTTCCCAAAAGGAGATTATGTATATGTACCGCCAAATGCACTTTCTCAAAATCACCTTAAGCTACTTAAAAGAGAGGTTATAGGTTTAGGTCTATTTATGAAAGCCCCTGTTTTATTTAAGAACGTGTATAATTCAATGCGCATCGCTCCTATTGTTGAAACATTCCCTAATGCTTGCTTTCTGGTGTGTAATCGTGATCCACTTGATTCAGCACAATCCATTCTCAACGGAAGAGCAAAATTTTACAATGACAAATCAGAATGGCTAAGTGTCCCTCCAAAAGAAGTGGAACAAATCAGACAACATCCATATTGGCAACAAGTTACTGAACAAGTCTACTACATTTACCAACAAATTGACGAGGATAAACAACGTTATGGCACAAATAGATTTCTGGAAATTGATTACGGGCAATTGTGTAAAAGCACACACAAAACCTTACAAGAGATAGAAGAATTTTTAGTAGAACATAGCATTGAACTGATGGCTATTGATGATGTGCCAGAGCAATTTCCATTTTCTACAGGTCAGAAGGTGAATGATAAGGATTATCATCGTATTCGGGAGGTAGTTACTCAATTATGGCAGCGGTAGATAATCAAGAGCAACCAATAAAACAAATTTATCCAGGCCCGATCTTTGTTCAGCCGTGGTGGCTCAATGCTGTGGCCCCTGAACGATGGCATGACATTGCTATAGAAAAGGGTGGTCAACTTGTCGCCCGAATGCCTTACGTTATAACAGAGAAAAAAGGCTTTACTTCTCTGTCAATGCCCAAACTAACTCAGACTCTAGGGCCTTGGTTAGCCCCACACAAAGCCAAGTATGCAAAGAAACTCTCTCAGGAACATCAACTATTAGCCGAATTGATAAATAATTTACCACCCTTCGATCATTTCAAACAGAATTTTCATCATTCGATCACAAATTGGTTGCCTTTTTACTGGCAAGGGTTTCAACAAACCACTCGTTATACTTATATTATTCCAGATCTGAGCGATCCAGAAGCACTTTGGAGTGAAACGCGAGCTAATATTCGTACTGATATTCGTAAAGCACAGAAGCAATTAGCCATCAGAACAGATCTTGATTTAGAAATCTTCCTAGACTTAAATGAAATGACTTTTAAGCGACAAGGATTAGAATTACCTTATTCGCGTGATTTGGTACGCCGTATAGACCGAGGCTGTCAAACTCACAACTGTCGTAAAATATTTTTCGCCGAAGATCATGATGGGCATTTGCACGCGAGTGTATATATTGTGTGGGATAATCAAACAGCTTACTATTTAATGAGTGGATCGGATCCAGAGCGACGTAATAGTGGCGCTACCAGCCTTCTATTGTGGGAGGCTATAAAATTCGCCGCGACTAAAGTTCCTTCATTTGATTTTGAAGGTTCTGTAATTCAACCTATTGAACGATTCTTCCGTGCTTTTGGAGCTCAACAGGTTCCATATTTTCAAATAACCAAAACTAATTCTTTGCGCCATAAAATTCGGCAAGATGTTAGAACTTGGAGTAGGCTGTTTCGTGACCAACACCAAAAATAAAATTCTTACTAACTCCGCTCTCACCTATGCTAATACTGAACTAACCCGTCGCGCTGGCGGGCTAAAGTCTCTTCTCAATTTGCAGTTTTTCTATGGACAACCAGAGGCCTCAGTGACTTCTTTATCTCTCATTATCCTTCCTGTTGCCCCCGACGCTTGGCACAACCTGCTGACCCTACCTGCGAACAATCTCGACTGGCTCCCACAAAATCGCGTACTTCCCCCCGGCGCGACCTTGCCTTTCCTAGACCCCATCCCCGTCCTCTTCTGGGGCGCGGGCTACGAAGACGGCCACAAACCCTTCGCTGAGCGCCGGGAAGATGGCACGGTCGTCTTCTACGCCGACATCATCGCCGCAACGCTTTTTCTGCTTACCCGTTGGGAAGAAACTGTCGTCCCTGACCGCGACGAGCACGGGCGCTTTCCGGCTACGGCCAGCGTGGCTTACAAACAAGGCTTTCTGGATCGCCCGATTGTGGACGAATACGCGCTGATCCTGCGCGCGTGGCTAAAAGTCCTCTGTCCTAATTGGCGTCCTGAGCCTCACAAGTTCGAAGTAAAGTTGAGCCACGATGTTGACCACGTACAGCGTTTTCCGAACTGGCGAAAAGGCGCGCGCACATTGTTGGGGGACGTGCTTAAGAGGCACGACCCAGGTCTGGCAAAGGACAGTGCGATCAATACCCTGGCCCAAATCGCAAACCCGCGTTGGGATCATTACTACCGGGGAATCTACAAATTAGCGGAACTCTCCAAAGCCTACGGATTCAGCAACGATGCCTTCTACTTTATGGCCGCAGAACCCGGCCCTTTTGACCCGGGCTACGATATTCAAGCGCCTTTTGTCAGGGAATGTATCGAAACTCTCTTGCAAGAGGGTTTTGAGATCGGTTTGCATCCGAGTTACAAGACGTTCGAGGAGCCGTCCCGGCTGTTGGAGGAAAAAGCGCGGTTGGACGCTGTGCTTGGCTATTCGGAGTATGGTGGTCGCCAGCACTATCTACGCGTTCAAGTTCCCGACACCTGGAGGCATTGGGAACAGGCAGGATTCGCGTATGATTCAACAATGACGTATGCAGATTGCGCCGGGTTTCGTTGCGGTACATGCCACCCCTTCCGCCCTTTCGACTTACACCAGAACCGCGAATTGGATTTGTGGGAGATTCCACTCATTGTGATGGAAGGTACACTATTTCACTATCGCCACTTGACGCCTCAACAAGTCGAACAGCGCATCCTGGAATTAGCGCAGCGTTGCAGTCAAGTGGAAGGGACGTTTACCTTGCTGTGGCACAACACTTCGTTGTATCAGAATTGGACGGTATGGCGGACGACCTACGAGCGTGTGTTGAAACAACTTATGGAGTTACAAAACGGACAGGTACCTGAATTCGTGCAAAATGTTGCAACAGTGTGAGAAGTGATGAAAATTCTATATACGGGTAT
>DSBE01000193.1 GCA_011053085.1 Chloroflexota bacterium | reverse complement strand
TGATCGAAGGCAACTATCCCGACTACAAAGCCATCATGCCCACCAATTACCGCACCCTGATCACTTTCTCGACACCGGCTTTCCAAAAAGCCTGCCGCCAGGCGGAGATCATCGCGCGCGAGGGCAACAACGTGGTGCTGTTGAAGGTGGTCGAGAATGGCGAAGGCCCGGCACGGGTGGAGCTCTCCGCTACCTCAGAAGAAACCGGCCAATCGGAAATCGTGGTGGATGCCGCCCTCAGCGGCCCGGCGATGAACATTGCCTTCAATGTGCGTTATCTGCGCGAGGTGCTGGATGTGATCCGCACCCCCAGTGTGGTGCTGGAAGCCAATGCCCACAATACGCCTGCCATGATCTGCCCGGCGGGCAGCAGCCATTTTCAGCACATCGTCATGCCCATGCACGTCGGCTGATCGCTCGATCATTGCCTATGCCAGCCTCTAAACCATTGCCTGTCTGTCATCCGCCTGTGGCGTGGGATGTTGTTGTTCAGGCGCTGTTTGCGTTGCGAGAGTCCAACGGCTGATGTTTCCTACCTCTGCTTCTTCCACGCGCTTCCTGCGCATTTTGTTGACCCTGGGGGATTATCCCATCTTGCGCGGGCGCATTTTGGAAGAGATGCGCAAAGAACTGTTCGAGCGCAACATCGTCTCCCCGCGCGTGTTTGAAGCGCGTGTGCGTGAGATGGCGCTCAGTTCGCAAGAGCGTGAAGGCTTGTTCGACCCCTTCTCCGAAGAGAGCAATGAGATCTGGGAAACGCGCATGGAGCGCATCCGCAACCACCTCACGCAGCTGTTGTTCAGCCAGAACCTGTCATTCGAGGTATTTGAAGATATCACCGCTGCCACCCTCAAGGCGGAGCGCGGGCTCAGCGTGGATGATCTTTCCCTGAACATAAATTTTGAACTGGCGCCAATGGAGCTGGTATTCGATTTCGCCCACCAGGTAGAGACGCTGACCCCCAAAGAACGTGCACAATATGCTGCCCGTTACGAGGAGGCACGCGTGGTCTTGATCCGCACCTTGATCTCTGACCAATTGCCGTATATCAAAATCGCGCGTCAATACCTGACCATTTCTGACCTGGCGTATATCCGCGAACACAAGATCGGCGCCGGGCGCATCGGCGGGAAAGCCGCCGGGATGGTGCTGGCAGCCGCCATCGTGCGTCAATCGAACAATCCTGAGTTGGATGCCTGCATCCGCATGCCGGCTTCCTACTTTGTCGGTTCCGGTGAACTGTATACCTTCATCGCTTACAACAACCTCACCATGTGGAACACGCAGAAGTACAAGACCGAAGAAGCCATGCGCACCGAATATCCCATTCTGCAGGAAGCCTTCCAGCGCGGCTCGATGCCGGAGGATATCCTTGAAAAACTGCGGCAGGTACTCGAAGCCACCGACCGCAAACCGCTGATCGTGCGCTCTTCTTCCCTGCTCGAAGACAATTTCGGCACTTCGTTTGCCGGCAAATATGACAGCATCTTCCTGCCCAACCAGGGCACCCAGGAAGAGAACCTGGCGGCACTGGTCAAAGCCATGGGTGCCATCTACGCCTCCACCCTCAACCCGGGCGCGCTGATGTACCGCCGCAGCATGGGCTTGATCGACTATGACGAGCGCATGGCGCTGCTGATCCAGGTGGTGGAAGGCGAACAGTTCGGTCATTACCTGCTGCCGCACGCCGCCGGGGTGGCTTTCAGCCGCAACATGTACCGCTGGAATCCGGATATCCGCCGCGAAGACGGTTTTGTGCGCCTGGTGTGGGGGCTGGGCACGCGCGCTGTAGACCGCGTGGGCAACGATTACCCGCGCTTGATCGCGCTCAGCCACCCGCTGCTGCGCCCTGCGACCAATGTCAAAGAAATTCGCCGCTATTCACAGCAATACGTGGACTTGATCGATCTGGAAGCCAACCAGCTGCGCACCCTGCCGGTGAATGAAGTGCTCAGCGGACGTTATCCGCCGCTGCGCTACATTGTGCAGGTCGAAGAAGATGGTTTCTTCTCGTCACTGCGCACCAATATCATCACTGGCAAAGAACAAGACCTGGTGGTGACTTTTGATGACCTGCTGATCCGTTCCTCGTTTGCCGTGCGCATGCGCGAACTGCTCAGTATTCTGGAAAACCGCTACAAACGGCCGGTGGATGTGGAGTTTACCGTGCATGTGGAAAGCCTGCCGGACGGGGCGGTGAATATCAAGATCACCATCCTGCAATGCCGCCCGCAAAGCACCATGAGCATTGAAGAGGTGCCGCCGGTTCCCAAGCATCTCACCCCAGCGGACACGCTCTTCCTCACTCATTTTGTGGTGCCGCAGGGCTATCTTGAATCGATCGATTGGGTTGTGTACATTGACCCCGAAGCCTATTTCGCCCTGCCGACGCTGAATGACCGCTTTGAACTGGGGCATGCCATCGGGCGGTTGAACGAAATGATGAAAGACCAGGAGTTTATCCTGGTAGGGCCGGGCCGCTGGGGTTCTTCCAACTCTGACCTGGGGGTGCCTATCCATTACAGTGACATCTACCACGCACGTGCGCTGATTGAAATGACCGGGCCGGGCATCGGTGTGGCGCCGGAGCCTTCGCTGGGCACCCATTTCTTTCAGGACCTGATGGAAGCCAAAATCTATCCGCTGGCGGTCGACCTGGCGGATGAACGCAGCCTGTTCCAGACTGAATGGGTAATGAATGCGCCCAATCGTTTACTGGAGTTTGTGCCACTGGAAGGACGTTTCCGCGATGTGATCAAGGTTGCCCAGGTGGAAGATATGCGCAGCGGCCATCACTTGCGCGTGATCATGAATGACGAGCAAAACACGGCGGTAGCATTTCTCGCGCCGCGTGAATTATAAGTACTTCCGGTTTGTGTTTACTGGTGGGCGTGCCAGCGGCAATCTTCCAGCATAAACTGGTTGAACTGTGCCGTGAAACTACCCTCCAGCGGGCTGCAGACATACACCCCGAATGACACGGGCTGTGCGGGCGGCAGGGGCGGGTCGGCCTGTCCCATCTCCGGCGTGGTTTCGCCCAGCGCGTGCAGGTGAAAGATGCGCATCTGTTGGAAATCCACCCCGTCCAGCGAGGATTCGATCAGAAAATCGGGTCCGCGGCGGCTCAGGCGGTACCACAACGTATCGACCAGCGCGATGTCGGTGGTCGCCCAGTCTGAATGACCGTGATTGGTAACCACGCTGCCAAGGCGTGAGAAGGCCGCGTTTTCATACTCCAGCGACGCCTTGCACCAGTTGTCGCTGTCAAGGTAGACCAAGATACCGCATTGGTCGAATTGGGTGGCATAGGCAAAGCTGGCGCGCACGCTGAAGGTGAAGTTGCGGTCGCTCTCCATCAGCAGGGCATGCCCGTTGTCATTGCGAAAGCCATAATAGGAGCGCTGCCAGAAATCAGTGCCGGGGTCGGTGGTCAGGCGCAGGCTGTCAGCGGTGATTTGGAAATCGCTGGGCGGGTTGATCCAGCGTGCTGCAGAAAGATCGAATTTCATTTTGCCTCCTCAGGGGGTCTCATTTGGATCAGGGAAAACTTTGCCGGGGTTGAGAATGTGGTTGGGATCAAAGACGTCCTTGATGCCGCGTGACAGCGCCAGCACGGTGTCATCCAGCACCAGCGGGACAAATTGTTTTTTCTTAAAACCGATGCCGTGTTCGCCGCTGATCGTGCCGCCCAGGCCTGCCACCGCGCTGAACAGTTCGGTCAGCAAGTCAGTTTTGATGCGATCCCAGGTTTCGAGGGGCATCTCAGGTTTTTTGATGATGCGCACATGCACGTTGCCATC
>DSBE01000015.1 GCA_011053085.1 Chloroflexota bacterium | reverse complement strand
ACCAGGAAAATGGAGCCCCAATCCTCCAGTCTGAGCGGGGCTGTTCCCAATGCTCTCTGCATAAATGGCACATACACCGCCGCAATTTGAAACAGTATCGAAGCGACAATCGCTATGAACAGATAGGGATTCTTGAAGAAACCCAATTGAAACACAGATTTATCGCGTGAACGGCAGTTAAAGGAGTTAAACACCTGGAACATCGCCAGCGTGGTGAACACTTTGGTCTGGGTGTAGGCCAGGTTGCCGTTCTGGCGGCTGTTATACGCCATCAGCAATGTGCCTGCCGCCATGAAAAAAGCCACAAAGACAATGTTTATAATAATTTCTTTATTGATAATCCGTGCATCCGGCTCGCGCGGCGGTTCTGCCATCACGTCTTTTTCTTTGGGTTCCATCGCCAGGGTGATGTCCAGAATACCATCGGTCACCAGGTTGACAAACAGTATCTGCACCGGTGAGATGATCAAATCAGGGGCAAATAAGACCAGCGATGACAACAAAGTCAGGTCTTCACCGATGTTGGTCGCCAGCAGAAATTTGACCACCTTGCGCACATTCATGAACATCACACGGCCTTCTTCAACAGCAGCCACTATGCTGGCAAAGTTATCATCAGCCAGCACCATCTCAGCTACCTCTTTGGTCACATCTGTTCCCGTAATGCCCATGGCAATGCCGATTTGGGCGGCTTGCAGCGCCGGCGCGTCGTTGACCCCATCACCGGTCATGGCAACCACATGTCCCAATCGCTGCAAGGATTCCACGATGCGATGTTTATGCTCTGGCGCAACGCGGGCAAACACAGTGGCTTTTTCCAGCGCTTCATCCAATTCATCATTGCTCATGTCATCCACTTCATGCCCGGTGAAAACGAGATCGCCTTCGCGCAAGATGCCAACCTCCGTGGCAATGGCCTTGCCAGTGATCTTGTGATCACCCGTCGCCATTATCACCCGCACGCCAGCATCCTGGCAAAGCTTCACCGCTCCCGGTACTTCTGCTCGCGGCGGATCCATCATACCAGCCAGACCAACGAAGATTAATTCGGCTTCGTGCTCATATTCCAACGATTCTTTAAAGTCATCAATCTCTTCAGGCTTTATGATCTGGTAGGCCAGCCCCAATACCCGTAGGGCTTCTTCCGCCATGCGGTGATTGTGTTCGTCGATCAATGCTCGGTCATCATCGGACAATGCCCGCACCTCGCCATTGTCCTGGATCTGCGGGCAGCGCTTCAAGATCGTCTCTGGCGCGCCTTTTACAAAAACGAAGATCCTGCCATCCTCAGCCCTATGGAAGGTAGCCATAAAACGCGTTTTCGATGAAAATGGCAGTTCATCCACCCGATGGTACTCTTTTTCCAAATACTCCTTGTGGTGGCCGGTTTTGGCGGCAGCCACAATTAACGCGCCTTCGGTCGGGTCACCGAAAATCTCCCACCGATTGTCATCATTTTTCTTATTCTTTACAAGCCTTGAGTCATTGCACAACGCACCAATGTGTAGTGCCAGATCCAAATCGGGATGGTCTGTCGGATCAATCTGTTCATCATCCAGCAAAAACTTCCCTTCCGGATCGAATCCAGAGCCGGTGAGATGAACCACCTTACCACCGGTCAGAATTTGCTGAACAGTCATCTGGTTGGTGGTAAGTGTACCGGTCTTGTCTGTGCAAATCACACTGGCAGCACCGAGTGTATCAACAGCGGGCAGACGGCGGATAATGGCATTTCTCTTTGCCATGCGATTCACACCAATTGCCAGGGCTATACTCATCACCGCAGGCAGCCCTTCCGGGATGGAAGAAACCGCTGAAGCCAGCGCGAACAAAAAGATTTCTTGCAGATCAAGCTGCATGATCAAACCCAAAACCATGGTCGCCGCAGCAATGCTAAGCGCTAACAAGCCAAGAATTTTTCCAAGTTTTGCGGTTTGCTGCTGCAGCGGAGAGATGACCTTTTCTGTTTCTTGAATTAAAGTGGCGATTTTGCCCATCTGGGTCTCTTTGCCCGTGGCATACACCACCGCCCGGCCGCGGCCATTGGTGATGATCGTGCCACCGAACACCAGGTTGGTTCGTTCTGCCACATCCAGATTGCCCGACAATGGTTCAACTGTCTTGCGTACGCTGAGGCTCTCGCCAGTCAACATGGCTTCCTCAACCTCAAGATTTGCCACCTCAATCAGGCGCGCATCCGCCGGGACCTTGGTTCCCGCCGTTAACAGTATGACATCACCCGGCACAATTTCGACAGTAGGCACGGTCATCTCGATGTATTCAGTCTCCCCAGCCGGTTGGCGGATCACATCTGCCTCCGGAGCGGCTTCGGCTTTCAATTTCTCTAAAGCAGCCTCAGCTTTGGATTCCTGGAAATAACCAATCAGAGAATTTACCACAATGACGATGCCGATCACGACCGCATCAGCATTTTTCCCGGCGATCAATGAGATGATACCAGCCACGATCAGTACGATCACCAATGGATTATTAAGCTGCGCAATCAGGATTTTAAATTTACTGACCTTCTCGCCGCTTTCGATCTCATTCAGGCCATATTTTTCAAGGCGTTCCTCAGCTTCTGCTTCGCTGATGCCATCGTAGTGAGAGTCAAGCTCCTCATACGTTTCATCAATACCTAAGCTGTGCCAAAATTTTTCGTCGCTCATATTCCCTCACTGTAGTTTTTAGAAATTCCTTTTTCCCCCTGTAGAATTCTACCATGCCCAAAATCAGCGATATCAACGCTTATATAATTATAATATTTTCACTAAAGTAACAGAAAAGATCAGAGTGAGAAACTTGCGAAATCTTACTGCCTGGTCTCGCTACGCAAATCCAGCCAGGCGCATTCCTCTGCTGTCAATGAAATGTCAAACGCTTTGAGATTGTCTTCCATTTCTTTCTCATTGTAGGATGCCACCAATGGATACACATCCAACGCTGAATGCAGACTATATGCAATAGCGATTTGGGGGACAGTCGCACCCTTCTCCTGCGCTAAAACCTCTACCCGCGCCAGCCGTTCATAGTTGACCGGATGGCCATAGGCATGGATCGCCACTGCCTCCAGAATTTCTTCAGCCTTCTGTTGTTCATCAGAACGAAACCGTCCGGAGAAAAAGCCGCGTGCCAAACTCGAATAAGCGAACACCGGCATATCATGCTTCAGATACCATTGGCGCGCTTCTTCTTCCTGCGGCCCCGCCAGCGTGACACAGCCCGGCCCCCACGGGTTCAGTACCTGTTCTGCCAGCCCGAAGTTAGGGCTGCTGACCGTCATCGGAACCAGTCCGTGTTTGTCTGCATAAGCATTGGCCTCTGCCAGACGGGTGTGATGCCAGTTGGATCCGCCAAAACCGCGAATACGCCCTGCTGCATAATGTTCATTTAGTGTCTCAACGATGGGCCCCACCGGCATGTCTGGATTGTCACGGTGTAATACGTACAGATCAATGTAATCTGATTTTAAACGTGCCAGCGAATCCATCAGGTCAGCTGTCAGGTCATAGGGTGTCACGCGTTTGCGGTCCTGATTGTGATGGCAGCCTTTAGATAGGATGACTACCTGCTCGCGGTTACCGTGCTTTTGCATCCATTCACCCATCACCCGTTCGCTTTGTCCGCCGCCATAAACGTGCGCGCAATCAAAGGTCGTTACACCATGCGCAAAGACCATATCCAATAATGCGATCCCTTCCTCCATCCTGTCGGTGGAAAGCATCATCGTTCCCTGCACGATGCGCGATACCGGTTTGTCAATTCCTTTGATATTTCCATATTGCATTGTCATTGTTATCTT
>DSBE01000258.1 GCA_011053085.1 Chloroflexota bacterium | reverse complement strand
GCATCCGGCAGATCATCATAGCCAAACGCCGCCAGCCAGCTCAACAGGGCGTCGGCGTCGCGGCTGGCGATATACCCGCCGGTGCCGTCGTTGGCGCGGGTGTCATCCGCCAGCAGGGCATCTTTGGCGGCGCAAGCCTGCGCCTGAAAAGCGGCGAATGTCGCCGGGGCCTGGTCGAAACCGAGTTCGCGCGCCCAGCCCTGGTTATAGAACAGCACGTTGGCCTGCCAGTTCAACGGCATGGAAAGCTGACTGCTGTCGGCATCCTGGTGCTGTGTCAGCGCAAAAGCGTCCAGCGAGGACAGCATCTCCTCATCCCAGCCCCACTGCGCATGGCGCACATAGGGTTCTGCGGGCACCAGCCAGCCCTGCGCGTGCCAATCACGCAGCAGCAGCAGCGGCGCGGCGATCAGATGCGGTGTGCCTTTGCCGGACTGCAGGCTCTCGGCAAAACGTTCCTGCAGGATGGCGCTCGATCCTTGCGAAAAGACCGATACACGGATGCCCCACTGGTTCTGCTCGTTGAAATCAGCCGCCAGCTGACGCATCAGCGCGGCGCTGTCGTCGGTGAAGGGATGCCAGAAGCGCACGGTCACCCCGCGCAGGTCATCTTCAGCCACCTGCCGGAGCGGGTCAGGCGTGGCGCTGGGCGTGAAGGGTGTGCGCGTCGGCGCAGGTGTGGCGCTGGGTCGCGCGGTGGCAGTGGGCGCGGCCGCCGGTGTGGGCTCCGCCGGGGGCGCCGCCGCTTCCCGGCAGCCTGCCAGCAGCAAAAGCAGCACCACGATCGCCCACAACCAGGTTTTCTTCATGGCCTAATCAAAATCCGCCGCAAGCTGCGGCTGGCGGTAGTGTTCAAAACAGCGCGCCAGATGGGCATAACTGGTGCGGCCCTCGTCCAGCGGCGGCAGGCTGTCTTCCGCAAAGAAACCGATCTCGTCGGTTTCATGGCTGACCACGGATGATCCGCCCAGCAGCTCGCACAGGAAGAACAGCTTGTAGATGTGAAAGGTAGAGGGCGGGTAATGGCGGTTGCGGTCGGCGACAATCAGCAGTTTGCGTGCCTTGACCTCGTAACCCGATTCTTCGAACACCTCGCGCTCCACCGCCAGACTGGGCGTGTCGCCCACATCCACCCAGCCGCCGGGCAGCGTCCAGCGCTGGGTGACATGTTCTTTCACCAGCAGGATGCGCTCGTCTTTGAAGACCACCCCGCGCACATCCACCTTGGGGGTGGCGTAGCCGTTGCGGCTCTCGTCCGTGAACAGATTCAGCAGGCGCTCCGGCGACACATCGCTCACCGCCGCCATCATCTCGGCCGCCAGCGCCTGGATATGGTGATAGCGTTCGGTTTCATAGGGGTTGTCGTGGTTATAGGTCAGGCCACACTGCGCCACGCCCAGCAGCCGCTGCGCCCATTGGATGATCTTGTCTTCGTTCATGCGTTTCCTTGGTTATGTCGTTTATGTAGGAAACATTCTACCCGAAATTGACGCCATTTGCCGGGTTTATCCGCGAATGGTGGGGGTTGGCGGGGGGATTATTTCATATCCAAGGCACAAAAGTATTTTTTGGCAATATCTTGTCCAATATCAGTTACAGTTCGTAGATAGATTTCATCACGTTCAAGCGATCCATTTTTGTCAGAAGCGTCAATCCAAATATAAAGATCGATTTGGTTTTTCTCTTCTTTGATAGTACCTTCGCTTGCTTTTTTATAATAAGAATCTTTAATAATTCTATCCCCTACCGTATATTCGCAAAAACCCCTGTAAGTGTCAACAAGATCCCTTACGTCATAACCTGGATAGTGGTTTAAGAATATTAAAATTTTTGGTTCCGAATATTTTTTCAATTGCTTGAACGCTTTATGTATATTTCTGCTTATTTTATTCGGGGCAATGCAATTTCTCGTATACCCAATAGAACCATCAGAATGGTGTATCTTTTCCCAGCCAGACTTTTCCGTTGGATTCATTGTTTCATATTCCTTCAATTCACAAACAAAAATCCTCTGGTTGTTTTCACAATATTCAAAATCTGCTTCTTTGCCATTTTTTCCGCCATCATCGTCTATTTTAATTAGGCGAATTCCGTAACGATCTTTAAGAAGTCTTTGAACATATTGTTCTGAGGGTTTCATCTGTGACATTCTTCTCTTCTACCTTGTTGTCCGAATCCCCGGCATCAGGTGCATTCTTTATTAGCCCGTTATTTGAAGCCTCCCTTTACCGATTCCCTTTGGCTTGATTGTGGGTTTTGCACAACATTTGACAATTGGCGCGATCGGTTGCGCCGCCTTTGCTCCATGCGGTCACATGGTCAGCGTCCATTTCGTTGAGCTTCCAGATTTTGCTTTGATTGGCATCATGCCCAAGCGCGCACAACGGACAGTTGGATACCCCTTTGGCTTTGGCTTGCGCGGTTTGTTTGGCGTACACGCTCTTTTTGGTCGCCTCATCAAAAACGCGCACAGTTAACAATTTTGTATCAACCGAACCGCCAAGAAGATACTCAAAAATGCCCTTCTTGTTGCTAACATACGGATCAGCGTAGAGTTTGCGCAATTCCGCCGAGATTTTCGCCGGGTTATACGGCTTGTGGTGATGCTCTTCATACAAACGCCCCCACTCCAATCCGCGCATCTCTTTTTCCACATCGATAAACACACCCGACACCCAGTCAATGACGCTGTTGAAGTAGGTTTTTAACTCTTTGATGTCGGTGTCATAGCGATGGCGGCTCATATAATCGCCGATGTTGCCTTTGCTGACCCAATCCAGCGCGCGCTCCAGAAAATCCTGCCGGTTGACGCTCCCGCGGATATACGCGCTCCATTTTTGAGTATTGGCGTTCTGGCTGTTGCTGAATTCTGCCTTGGCAAGCGTGACGAAGGGTCCCGAATACACGGAGTTAAGCAATTCCTGATCGTTGAGCGGTACACCGGCGATGTTGATGGTCTTGAACCACTCTTTGATCTCGCTTTCGGTGCCTTCACACTCGTAAATCAGCAGTTGCGCGTCCAGAATCTTTGCCTGCTTGTCGGCGGCAATCCCGCGAAAGTACTGTTCCATGCCGTTTTCGTCTTTGACGGCGAATTTGTCGGTGACATAGCGCCCAAAACTGGTGATGCGCTGCTGCCCGTCGAGCACTTCCAGATTGTCTTCACTCACCTTGACGAAATAGATCAAGCCCAGCGGGTAGCCTTTGAGCAGCGATTCAACCACCGCCACATCTTTTTTGCCGTCGGCGTAGATGTAGTTGCGCTGGTATTCGGGCTGGATGGTCAGTTTGCCGGACAGCCCGAACAAGCCCTTGCCTTCCAGTTCGTTATACACAAACCCGTCGCAGATGTCCTTAACCGTGATATCGGTGCGCAGTGTCGTTTTCATTGAGCTGCCCTTCTGTGTTTGATAAAAATGCGCTTGTATACTCGTTTTTTCCTGATAACAGGTTGCGAAACCTTACTTGTCTCATCCCATAATCCGCCAGAAAAACCCCTGCCTTCACTCTCTGTTGCACCAACAATCTCAAATTGCTCGGGATTGTATTTATCCAAGAAGCTGATCGGTACACCCATCACGCCATCGTAATCGCTGGGGATGGCATCGGTAAAGGGTACTTCGATAGCATCATAGTTGTCATAGCGGTCGTAGGATTCTTTGCCTTTGAGCTGTTTATGTTTGCTGTATTTGAGGTTGTCCTCCATCGTCATCAAGGGTAAAGGTCTATGGCGCCTGCCGTGGTCGAGATTGGTGAACCAGACTGATGGCACATTCTTCATGGCTACACCATCAATTACTTTGTCT
>DSBE01000260.1 GCA_011053085.1 Chloroflexota bacterium | reverse complement strand
CGATTGACAGAGATGAGGTTTGATGGGCTGAAGACGCCAAAGAGAGATCGTGATCTTACTGCCCCGTTGACGACAGGAAACAATCCCCGCTTAATGTTCTCCCGCTGTGTCATTTCGACCGACCGCAGGGAGCGGAGAAATCGAAACCACCGGGCAAAAAAAACAATCGGCAGATTGTTATTTTCGAAAAAGAGCTTTGAGTTTTCTAAAAACTCAAAGCTCTCGACTACCAAAGCTCCAAATAACCACTTACATCCGTTCCTCTTCAATGTCCTCAAGCTCTTGCATGTTGGTTTCCGAGGGGTTGAAGAACAGCACCAGCGCGATCGGCACCAGAATGATGCCTGCGGCGACCACCCAGAACCAGCGCATGTCGGGGAATAATTTCAAGCACACCCCCACCAGAATTGGACCAAGGACATAGGAAATACGTGCCACGGTCGTGGTCCAGCCCATGCAGGCGCCGCGCCGTTCGGTGGGGAACACCTCTGGCACAAACACCACGATCCAGGTGTAGGTGAAGGAGGTGAAGAAGCCCAGCAGCACGCCCGTGATGGGCAGCAACCAACCGGAAGCCCAGCCCATCACCACCAGGTCGATCGCCAGACCCACACAGCCGATGATGAGGGTCGGCTTGCGGCCGAGACGATCCATCAAATAGCCTGCCAGATACCCGCCGCCGATGGCAAAGACCAGCGCCCCCAACAGCACGAAGGACCACTGCTGCAGCGAATAGCCATTCAGTTCCATGAAGTAATAGCCAGCCCAGAAATAAAAGAACTGGTAGGTCAGCCATGCCAGCCAGATCAAAGCCGCGATAATGATATAGCGAATGTCTTTTTTGTCGATGACCCCCAACCCGAACCAGTGCAGTTTACGCGTGCCTTCCTGGCGTTCCTGCTGGATAAGCCGATAGCGGCTGGTTTCTCTCATGCGTGTCCAAAATAAAAGCACCGGAAGCATGAAAAGGAACATCACACCATACATCCATTTCCAACTCAGCCCCAGCTGGTTAATGATAATCGGCGGCAGGATCGCCTGCAGCGGGATCAAACCGATGATGTAGGTGACTGCCACATACTTGGCGCGGTTCTCTGCTGGCGACTCTTCGCTGATCGGCATCGACCAGATGTTAGAAACCGTGGCAAAGGTCGCCAGCGTGTACATAATCATAAAGGTATGGAAGGTCGGGGCGAACAGTACGATCCCCAACGATGTGACGCCCATGATCACGATCAGGACGAAGATCGACCATTTGCGCCCGATCATGTCAGTCAGCCCGTTCAACAAGAAGATGAAGAACGTAGCGGCCAGATACAATCCTTCCCAATAGGAAAAACGCGGCCCATCAATCTGGTACTCTTCCAATATATACGGCAGGGCCGTGGTTTTTACGGTGCCGATATACTGATCCATCAGCGCTACCATCCCCATCAACAGGATCAGATATAGCATATAGTTACGCCCGGGTAGTTTGACCCGCCGGCGTAAACGTCCTTTGGTTGCTTCAACAGCCTGTGTCATCTTGCACACTCCTTGTTTGAACTGGCTGTCAGATCGCTGGCAGCGGCTAATTGTACATTGGTTTGGCGGAAAAAACACGCCCGGACACTTTTGAAAGATCCAGGCGTGTTATTTGAACGATTAGTTATCCTTCGGCTTTACGACAGCGGGGTTTTAGCAGCTTTGCGCGCTGCACGGTTCTCAATGCGGTGCTTGCGCAACGGATCTTTCACCAGCACTGTGAATAGAATGGTGCCGACAATCAGGAAAGCAACCACGGTCAGCAAAGCAGCGTACAGGCCGTTCTGTTCTGCCGACAACGCCGCCTGTCCCTGTGCAATATAGCGATTGGTCGCCCAGGCAGCCACCAGCCCGAAAATGGTCGGGCCGATAAAGGAGGAGGTGCGCCCGGCAATCGAAAAGAAGCCGTAGAACTCAGCCGCTTTGCCTTCGGGCGCCAGCTGCGCCACCATCATGCGGCTGACGGACTGCACACCGGTGAGGGCAAAACCCGCAGAAGCGCCGATCAAGTAAAAGCCCACTTCTGATTTGAAGACATACAATGCAGCCACTGTAATGATCATCATGAACAATGAGATCAGCAAAGACCGTTTGCCGCCCATGCGGTCTGCCACAATGCCCATCAACCAGGCACCCGCCACACTGGTCACCTGCACGATGATCATAAAGATCAGCAGCGCTTGCTGTTCCAAACCGTATAAAACCAGACCGATGATGGCGGCAAAGTTCAACACCATGATGATACCGTCATTGAAGATGAGAAAACTGATCACAAAACGGATAAAGTTTTTGTAATTTTTTACCGAGCGGAAGGTCTCACCCAGCCGTTTGAACGCGATCGAGAGATAGTTCTCGCCGGCAGGCAATTTCTGCGGCTCGGTGCGTTCCTTCAAGCGCAAAAAGAGGGGAACGGAGGATACCGCAAAGAAGAGCGCGGTGAAAACGAACGACAGGCGTACCACCAGGTTGGGCGGCAGCTGCTCGATTGGCACCGAAAGCCAACCCGCCAGCACGTCCGCCGGTACCAGCAGAATGGCTGCCAGCACCACCACCAGACAGGCGATGCCTCCCGCGGAGCCAATCGCCCAGCCATTGCCGGACACAATGCCCATCTCTTCTGGATAGGCGATGTCGGGCAGCAACGCATCATAGAACACTTGCGAATCACGGTACCCAATCTCTGCCAGGATGAAGAACAACATACCGATGAAGATATTGCCCTTGGTGACGAAGAACAGCATGGCAGTGAAGATCACCACAATGCTGGTATAAACGAGGAGGAATAATTTCTTTTTGCCAGTGAAATCTGCGATCGCCCCCAGAATCGGCGTAGTGATCACTGTCACCAGCATGGCAATACCCACCGCAATCCCCCACAATCGTGTGCCTTCCGCCCCCTGACCCACCACGGTGTCCTTGAAGTAAGACACATACACCGCCAGAAGCACCACAGCAGCATAAGCAGAATTGCCGAAGTCATAGAAATACCACGCCCGGCGTTCGCGTTTTGGCGCTTTATGAACCAGCTTTGTTGTTGCACTTTTTTCAGCCATATTACTCTCCTGATGTTATGTTTTTACGCGCAGCAGTGCGCTTATCTCCCCCATTCAATTCACACCATTGTACCAAATCTATTAAGAGAATTATTAAAACAACCTGACGGTTAACCACTGATTTTCACCAGGTCAATTTCGCCATATTTTTTGAGGGGATTATTCATCATTGTCTGCATGCAAAAGGTTAAGCTGTTTTTGGGCGTATAATGAAGAAAAATTGAAGAGAAGGAAGTGATATCATGACTGCTCAAGTATTCTTTACCAATCTGCGCACCCGTCCGGGCATCAACCTGCTGGACAAAATGGAGAAACTGGTGCGCCGCGCCGGCATTAATTCCATCGATTTTGAAAAGAAACTGGTCGCCATCAAACTGCACTTCGGAGAAGTGGGCAATCTGGCGTACATCCGGCCCAACTACGCCGCCCGCATCGTTGACATCGTGCGTTCGTTAGGCGGCAATCCCTTTGTCACCGACGCCAACACCCTGTATGTGGGCGGACGCGCTAATGCCGTTGACCATCTGGCTACCGCCTTCAAAAATGGCTTCAACCCGCATGCGCTTGGCTGTCAGGTCATCATCGCCGATGGACTGAAAGGCACTGATTTCCAGGAGATCCCCATCAACCTCAAACACTGCCAGACCGCCAAGATCGGCTCGGTCGTGGCAGACGCTGACATCATCCTTTCGATGAATCACTTCAAGGGGCACGAACTGACCTGTTTTGG
>DSBE01000081.1 GCA_011053085.1 Chloroflexota bacterium | reverse complement strand
GCATTGACAGCCTTAATACCGTCTGCCGTGTATGCACATCTTTCGCCGGGGGTTGACCAGTTGTTCAGTGATCATTATAAAATGGTGCCCCACGGCCGTCATTTAAAAATGGTGCATCGCCATCCTGAGAAAATCAAAAGCATTGACACTTCCGACGTAACGCCGCTTTATAGAACACACCTTCCCGCGATCGAGAAGCTGTTTTCGTCGGCCTATCCTGGCAATTTCTTTGATGCACGCATGCTGGACACCAACCTCTATTACGGGATTTGGGCGGGAGATACATTGCAATGCGCTGCAGGCATTCACACCTACTCGTCCCATTATGGGGTGGCAGCTATCGGCAATGTGACCACCTTGCCAGTGATGCGCGGTAAGGGGCTGGCCACCAAAGTTTGCGCCCGGCTGTTGTCAGCATTGCAAGCCAAGGTGGATGTGATTGCCCTGAATGTGAAGGCGGACAATGTGCCAGCTATTCAGGTCTACCATCGGTTGGGGTTCGAGACTGTTGCGGAATATGATGAATGTGAAATGTACCGCCGATGCGGGCATTGATTCTTGGCGCTCCCAATGATATTAACATATAATTAATAATAATTTCTAAAAAATAGTATATAATAGAGGAAATCAGAAATTTACAAGGTTTCACTAAATATTGGGATTAGACTACAGTATCGCACGAAAGTCTTTCCGTAAACGGAAGCTATTCGAGACGTAAATATGCACAAATTGTCGTATTTATCTCTGGCGATCAAGGTTGTAGTGACAAGTTTCATTCTCCTAACCCTCCTTCGATTGGGATATACCACGCGCAGCGTGGTATATCCGTTTTAGGGGGATGGTATCAAAATTGCATCTTACGAACAGAGGCTTCCTCTGTGATGTTTTTGTTTTTTCTTTTTGTGTTTATAATAAGAGCAAGGGTGAGTATCAATCACAAAATCAATCATTTGGCATACTGCACTCTTGTAACAAGGTTGTTTTCTTTAGCGACATGAAGGAGCACGAAAATGGATTTTACCCAGATTATGCAGCGATACATTCGATTGCGGGAGAAATTTGAACAGGGGGAGCTAGATGCCGATTCATTTGAGCGACAAGTGAACAGCATGGTCTATAAGGACAAAGAGGGGCGCTACTGGCAGATTGGGGTGCAAAGCGGTCTGTGGTATTACTTCGATGGAGAGAAATGGGTTCAGGACGATCTCGACGAAGAAATCGAAACAGTCGAAGAAGTTTCGCAAGATACGCCTGTAGAATCATCGCAGCAGGGTGAAGAACTGGCTGCGATTGATGAGATTTTCCCGAAAGACGCTGATGCAGAATTTACAGAAGATGATGAACCGTCTCCCTTTGATAAAGCATTCGAAGAACAACTGGCCTCACAATTTGCGGAGAGCAGTGACTCTCAGGCCTTTAAACTGTTCGATAGTGATGACATTTTCGATGTGATCCTGAAAGGCAAGGGCCTGGAGATCGAAGATGATCCCCTGGCTGCACCTGCAGAAGAAGTGGAAGGTCTGGCGGAATATCTTGATATCACCCAGCCGGTGAGTTTGGAATCGATGATGGGAGAGGGGACCGCGCAGCCAATCGAACTGGATGAAAGCGACGATGCCTTTCTGTTGGAAGACAGTGATGAGACAGAAGAACCTTCCTTGGAGGACGGCAATCAGATCGACTTCTCGGCGGTGTTCGCCGGTGCTTTCCCAGATGGCGAAGAGCAAGCCTGGGAAGAGGAAGATGCGGTGTTAGAAACTGATGTTCGCGAGGTTGCGCCAAAGGAGGTTGTCACCGGCGAATTACACATGCCTGCTGAACCTGTTTCAGAGGAAGCCATCCAATCTTTGTGGGCGAATGTTGATGAGAGTGATTTTGAGCTCGAAGGCGATGATGAAGATGATGACGATGTGCCATTGCCTGATCTCTTTGTTGACGCTGAACCGCTCGAAGAATCAACGCCACTGGCCGAACAAGAAGAATTTGTATCGGATACAGAGGAAGAAACATTGCCAACGGCTGAGGATGAAACTGAAGATGATGAATTTTCCCTGGATGATCTGGTGTATGCATCAAACCAGGATTATTTGGAAGCGACCCAGCAGGGCAGACCTTTGGAGACGTTTGACTTCTCCGATGAAGAGGAAGGTAAAGAAGAGTCTGAGAGTGACGAAGCACCCTTTGAACTGCCGGTTCAAGATGAATTTGATCAGCTCAACACGGTTCCAGCAGAAGTGATTGCACCGGCGGGTGACACCATGCATTCACCCAGCAAAGCCAAGCGAAAAAAAGGGAAACTGCCGGTTTGGGCGCTGCTGTTGATCATATTCCTGGGAGTTTTTATTGTGGGTGTGGCGGTTCTGGTCGGCTGGAATTATGTGCAGGGAATCTCACAAGGCCCAAACAATGGCGGCGAAGGGCCTGGCGGGGAAATAATCAAACTCCCGCCTGATGAGCGTTTGCTGGTGTATGATAATTTCGAAGATCAACACGGCGCCTGGCCAACGTTGAGTGACGCTACCTGGGGATTTACCGGTTATGCCAGCGGGTTCTACTACCTGTATTCGATCGTGCCTGAAGTGCCGACCATTGTCAGCATGGATGTCGTCTATCAGGACATAGTGCTTGAGGTTGAAATGACACAACTCGATCAGAATATAGAAACACTTTCGACCTATGGCGTCATGTGCCGGGTGCAGCCGAATGGCGACGGATACGCATTCCGCATCACCAACAATGGGCAGTATGTGATCGAAAAATATGTGAACGGGATCTTCTACCCGATTAATGGCTGGCAGTATTCACGCGTGATCAAGGCCAATCGTGAAGTCAGTAAGAATATTATTGAAGCCTACTGCGAGGGTAATCAGTTAAGGCTGACCGTCAATGGACATGTGCTTGATCTGGCGATTGACGACACTTTCACGGAAGGCAAGATAGGGTTTGTGTCACAGGCAGGCACCAGCCAGTTTGCTACCGAAGTGCATTACGACGAACTTTACCTGCGCAAACCCTGAAAGATATATCATTTGTGACCAAGAGGGAGTGGCGTTTGCACCACTCCCTTGTTTTCATGTTGTTCGTCATGTTAACAAACTGTAAATTGACAGGCAGAAAGTCGGTATAATTGCTGCATGCAATATTCGTATGAAGTCCCGGAGGGACATAGTGAGAAGATCCCTCTCAAGGTATATGTAAGTATCTTCGGTCGTTATCTTGGCTCACGCTGGAAACTGGTTGCTCTGATTACAATCAGTGTACTGTTGGATATCGGTTTGCGTCTGGTCAGCCCCCAGATCATCAGCCGTTTTATCGATGAAGCCATGGCAGGGGCGGCACAATCTGAGTTGCTGCGCCTGTCAATCCTTTTCCTGGTTTTTTCTCTTTTGCAACAAGGGTTTCTGATTTTCAGTTCCTATATCATCCAATCGGTCACCTGGGGTGCAACCAACGAATTACGCAATGATGTGATGGAACACACCCTCGGGTTGGATCTTTCCTTTCATAACAATCATTCACCCGGTGAGATGATCGAGCGCATCGTAGGTGATATTCAACAATTGGGCAACTTCTTTTCGCGTATGACCATCACCCTGGTCGCCAACCTGTTGATCATTGGCAGCATTGTGGTGCTGCTGTGGCGTGAAAATTGGGTTTTGGGGGCCATCTTGGGTGGATTTATCAGTGTGATTCTGGTCATTTTGTACCTGACCCGCAACCTGGCAGTACGCTCGTTTCGCGATGTGCGCAAAGCGTACGGGGATCTGTTCGGGTTCATGGAAGAGCGCCTGGCAGGCATGGAAGATATCGCTG
>DSBE01000082.1 GCA_011053085.1 Chloroflexota bacterium | reverse complement strand
TCGACTTCATACGCCATTGCCAGATAATATGCCAAATAGTCTCCAAAATGGAGCGTGCTCCACATGTGTGCCAGAGGGGTGTTCCCTTTCGCATAGAAGGTGTCTGTCCCCATCCCTTGAAGCATGAAAGCTTTGCTGGTCAGTTGGCTGCGTAATTGGTTGCGGGGATGATTGCTGGGTGCTTGTAGGAATAACACCATCAAATGCGAGAACATATCCTGTGGGTTTTGACTGCCAGCCAGACTGTTGTGGTCAGCTTCGGGTAAGAATTCGAACTGAGCCCAAGCTTTGGCAATCTCGTTTATCTGAGTTTTCCAGCGGCGAGCTACTGGAGCCAAAATGTCCGCACCGATGACGGTAACCCAGCGATCGATCAATTGCCCTGCCAGTCTTTTAGCCGGGTTTTTTACCACAGGGATATCGGCTTTTATGTGGGCTTGTTCAGCTCGCATGGTTTCCACTGCGCTTATTACTTCTTCTGAGGGATCCGGTATCAAACCCAAGCGGGTCAAAGCTGCCAGGAGAAGACTAAATGAGTAACCCACTGCTGCCCTTGGTTGACTTTTATAATCAAATTTCCACAGGGGAAGCCCATGACGTTTAGATAGCTCTTCCAGTTTACCGTTGGTCGTGATGGTTAGGGTAAGACAACCATTGGCTCTGGCTTGATTGAAAATTGAGACTGTTTCTTCGGTGTTTCCGGAGTGGGAAGAGACGATAACCAGGGTTTGAGCCCCATATGCCCAGGCAGGCAGGTCATAATCGCGATGAACAAATACTGGTGTAAGGCATGCGGATTGTATATAGGCCACCAGTAAGTCTGCGCCGATAGCTGAGCCTCCCATTCCGGCTATTACCACCTGCTGAATATCTTGCCATTCTGGCAGTTCGAGGTTGGAACCATACTGCCAGGCAGTCTGAATTTGGGTTGGTAGACCATCGATATGAGCCAGCATGTTGTGCGGGTCGAGTTTTGTAAAGTTTTCGTAGTTGTCCAAATTCACGATGACGCTCCTTCTGTGTATGGATTTTAGATATTGTAATATTCAACCTAAGGGTGCTTTATTAGTTCGCTCAGGATTTGATACACATCCCGTCGTTTCCATCCAGATTGGGTAGCCACTTGGCTAGCAATCTTGGAGGTTGGAACCTCACTTGTAAGTTGCTTTTGCAGTACACTTCTCAACTTTTTCTCTGACCAGCTCCTTTGCTTTTGAGTGCTACCAGCTACAATCAAAGTAAATTCACCCCGAGGTTCTTGGTTGATGAAATGCTCACGAGCATCTTGGATTGTACCGCGATATATCTCCTCGTGGACTTTTGTCAATTCACGTGCGATAGCTATCTCGCGATTGCCAAGGACGTCGCATAAGCTATCTAGTGTAGCTAGAAGACGATGGGGTGTTTCTAAGAAAATAAGCGTATAAGGTACATTGAGGATGGCTTGCAAGAAGCGTAGACGTTGGCTGGCTTTACGAGGCAAATAACCCAAATAAAGAAAGGAGTTTGTGGGTAAACCTGAAGCCACCAAGGCAGCGATTGGAGCACATGCACCCGGGATAGGGCTGACAGCGTGACCCGCCTCTAGAGCTGCTTGAACCAGCTCATAACCAGGGTCGTTGAGGCCTGGGGTTCCAGCATCTGATACCAGCGCAATATCTCCTTGCTCTAATTCAGCTAGGAGAACTTTTAATTTGCTGCGTTTGTTATGTTCGTGATAACTGGTCAGTCTACAAGCGATAGAATAATGGTTCAACAGTTTGCGGGTGTGGCGAGTATCCTCGGCAGCGACGAGTCGCACCTCACCCAAGATGCGCAAAGCACGGTGGGTGATATCTTCAAGGTTTCCAATGGGGGTTGCCACTAAATATAAGGTGCTCACGGGTAGTGATATATCCTTTGGAGGAGAGACAATAAAGTCATATTAGATATTAGTTTACGTACTATCAAGGTTTATAAATTTTGCCAATAAATCAGCGATTTGGCCGGCAGCTTCAGGTCGTGCAATTCTGCGACATGCCTGGACGGCTTTAGCGTACTCGTCTGGATTATCGAGCCATCCCCTCAATGCATTGACGATCATTTCAGGTTGTGGCGCCCAAATTCCAGCCCCTTTTTGTACTACATAAGAGATATTGCCATCCTCCTGACCTGGTAAGTGGCTATAGATTATCATCGGCAAGCCACAATTCAATGCTTCGCAAATGGTACCCGGTCCGGCTTTTGTCAACAAAATATCCGCGGCTTGCATAAACTCTGCCATTTGCTCGACAAATCCATATACTAAGGTGGGGTATTGCCACTCCTGTGATTGAAGCCGCTTTCTTAGACCAATGTTACGACCAGTAATGATAACCAAGGTGATGGGTAGAGAAGAGGTTGCGATAGTTCGCGCCACAGATTCTATTGGACCCATGCCCTGTGCTCCACCCACCAAGAGAACAACAGGAAAATCAAGGGGCAATCCAAGTCGTCTGCGAAGGGAGGTCTTATCTCCGTGATTGATACAAAAGCTTTCAGCTACAGGTAAACCAACTACGCGTACCTGCTCAGGTTTCATATTGAATATCAAGGCTCTCTGCTTGGCTTCTTGTGTGGGCACGATACATAAATCCACCTGCGGATGAAACCAGAGAGCGTGGGTACTCACTAGATCGGTCACAACGGTTACAAATCGAGGGCGATTTTCACCCAGAGTGTGAATTGTTGGCGCAATTGCGAGAGGGTGCACAGATACGATCAAATCACATGGGTGTTGAGTGAAAAGAGATTTTATGGCTTTGCGTATATAGAACCAATATCCTTTATTCACTAAACGCGCACGGAGATAACCATCACTTATATGGTAGCTTATTCCCCATATTTGGGGGATGCGTACCATCCATGGATACCAATCTGGGGCGCGATTGAGTGGGGGAGGCGCGTACTCTTTAAATATATCCACCATCTTGGAAACAATCTGGTCACCAAATTTTTGATTGAGAGCTTCGATGATGGCTTGAGCTGCACTGCGATGACCACCCCCCGTATCGGAGAAAAGAAAGAGGATACGTGCAGGTAATTTACTCACCTTATTCCTGTGTAGGTTTTGGCAGGATGGCTTTCAATCGTCGAGCTAAAGTACGTCGAGGAAGCAACACCCGCCGACCACATTTCAGACATTCCAAACCGATATCTGCACCCAATCGGACGACTTTCCATTCGTAATTACCGCATGGATGTGGTTTACGCAAACGCACGATATCATCCAACTTTATATTAGGTAACACTTGGGGATTATATCACGCTGAATGCGATTCAAATATCACCGATGGTATAATCTACCTGGAGGCTCATCGATGTTTTTTGATTTAGATATATCTACGCTCATTGCCCATTTATTTGTGCTATTAACAGCTTTCTCTGTACATGAGTTTGCCCACGCCTGGACAGCAAATTATTTTGGGGATCGAACACCAGAGTTGAATGGGCGATTGACCTTAAATCCCCTTGTGCATCTGGATCCAATTGGGTCGCTATTATTACTTATTGCAGGTTTTGGCTGGGCAAAACCTGTACCGGTTAATCCGTATGTGTTAGAAAGACGCTCACCCTCAGCGTTAATGTGGGTATCTTTGGCAGGACCGTTCTCAAACCTGATGATGGCAATCGTAGCTGCAATCCCTTTTCGTTTGGGTCTTGTCTCGGTTTCTGATGCTTATAGCGCGCTTGCCACGCGAGGGAGTCATATTCTCCCTACTCTTCCACAACTTTTATGGGTATTTATCAGTATAAACTTACTCTTGATGGTTTTTAACCTATTACCCATTGCACCTCTGGAT
>DSBE01000201.1 GCA_011053085.1 Chloroflexota bacterium | reverse complement strand
GGCCTATGGAATGGTGTAGGTGGGCATATCGAACCGGGTGAATCGCCTCTTGACTCCTGTTTGCGAGAAGTTATGGAAGAAACGGGCATCCATCTGTCATCTTTGCATTTTGGCGGTGTTTTGACGTGGGAGAGCTGGTCGCATCCACCAGGCGGCATGTACCTTTTCTCACAATCATTGTCAGACTCTGCTTTTGTCAATTCAGACGAGGGGCGGCTTGCCTGGAAACCAATCAACTGGGTGATGGCTTCCAATCGGGTGGTCGCGAACATTCCTGATTTCCTCCCCGATATGAAGCAAAACAACCTTCCCATCCGTTATCATTGTGTCTTCAACGGTGATCTGTTACTGGACACAAAGCGCACTTCGTTACCAGATTGGATTACCGATGAGTGGCTGAAACGGGGAAAATTTCATTTATAATAAAAGCGTCGGAAGGCTCAACGCCTTCCCTAAGCGGATGATTTCATTCCCGCATAAAAAAGACCGCTGGAAGGCGGTCTTTCAATATATCGGTTCAGGATGTCATTCGACATCATTCTTTGGGAGCAAAGCCGCCAGATTTTCCATCTGTTCTGTATCAGCAGGATCATTTTTGGCGGTTTTGCGGATAAAGTCTTTGAATTTATCCGGGCTCAGGGTGGGAACCGGCGCATTGTTGGCGTCAACGCTGGCTTTTTCATTGACAAAAAGCAGGATGGGCTTCGCTTTAATCGTTTCTTGCAGCTTTGGGTCTACTTTTGCCAGGAATTTGTGCATGTCATTGGAAAATGCTTCAATATCGAGGTCAGGCCGCCCCAAACCCTCCTGCGCAAAGATTTTAAGGTACGTATTTCCGCCCTTTTGTTTCCAGCGTTGTTTGCCCTCGTCATACGTGATGGTGCCTGCCTGATGGTAAGTGATGATGTTCCACACGCCAGCCGGGCCGATCAGCAGGTGCGGGACAGGCGTCAGATAATGGTACAGGGTGTAACGGTTATCGAGGCCCTTGAGTGCTGCTGTGATGACTTCATCAGGGCGGGGTGACCGTCCCCAACGGTTTCCCAGAAAAACACCTATCTGGGAGCCAAAAAAGCCAAGCGCCAGGGCCAGCAGGGCAAAGCCCATCATTCCATCCTGGAATGAGAGGTATAAACCTGCTGCCAGGACAACAAGACTGCCCAGGGTGGCCACCTGTCCGATTTTATTCCTACGCTTAATGATTTTATGATTGACAATAACTTTCATGGTATACCTTTTCGTTGACTATTCTTTATTCTAAAATCTCAGCAATCACTTTTTGCATCTGTTCAAGGATGCCTGAGGCGGCCAGTTTGCTGGCACTTCGGAGCGCGCCGGCTACTGCGTCAGCATCAGAACGACCATGCCCAGTGAATACCAGTCCATTGACGCCAAGCAAGGGGGCTGCCCCGATTTCATTGGGATCCAACATGCTTTTCATCGGTTTCAGGGCTGGTTTGATTAATAAGGCGCCCAGTGTTGAGATTAGATTGGCGGTGAGGGCTTCTTTCAGGAAGCCATAGATCATCAATGCTACTGTCTCGGTGGTTTTTAGCATGATGTTTCCGGTAAATCCGTCTGTCACGAGGACATCTACATCACCTGCAAAGGCTTCCTTTGGCTCGATATTACCGACGAAGTGAATAGTTGTGTCAGCTTTCATCAATGGGTGCGTCTCTTTGACAAGGGCGTTGCCTTTGCCTTCTTCTTCTCCGTTTGCCAACAATCCCACACGTGGTTGGGCGATATGAAGATACTTTTGGGCATAGACTGAACCCATTTTAGCGAATTGCACTAAATGTTCCGGGCGGCATTCGACATTGGCACCGTTGTCGATGACGATGAATTTACTTCCATTCCTTGCTGGCAGCGGTACAGCCAAGGCCGGGCGAATGCCGCGCACGCGCAGAATTCGTGAGGCGTTGAACATGGCGGCCCCAGAGTTTCCCATGGTAACGAAGGCTGCTCCTTCGCCTTTTTCCAGCAGCTGCATGCCGACTGCCATGGAATTATCTGGCTTTTTGCGGGTTGCTTCGACTGGTTTGTCAGTCATTTCGAGGACTTGTGAAGCATGGTGAATGGTGATCGGTAGATTGGCACCGCCAGCCGCTTGCAATTTGGGCTGCAATACCGGCTCGTCGCCGACCAGAATCACTTCAATACCGTCGGATTGGGCTGCCATTATCGCACCACCTATTTCAGGGTCGGGATAATTGTCAGTTCCCATGGCATCAAGTATGATCTTCATAATTGTTTCCTCTTCATGCTTGTTGATTTTATTGATTGTACTCGATTCTGACAAAGAGAAACGGCGGTGTGTCAATCTGCCAAACAATCACTCCCATGAAGTCAGGGTTGACAGATAAATAAGGCAGTTTATAATACATTCTACGCCTAAGGGCTATGGGCGCTTGTGCTGGAATAGGCAGACAGGCTTGGTTGAGGGCCAAGTGCCGCAAGGCGTGTGGGTTCGACTCCCACCAAGCGCATTCAAAGAGAACCGACTTGTGGTTCTTTTTGTTATTAATGACCAATTGAATTATTATGGTTTTGGTAGCAAAGCGAGGTGTAGATTTGAGTAAAGCGGTGATTTTTGGGGCAGGGAATATTGGACGTGGATTTATTGGGCAGTTGTTCTCCGAATCGGGTTATGAGGTTTGCTTTGTTGATATTGACGTTGAATTGATTGATAGACTGAACAACGACCGGGCCTACCCTCTGCATCTGGTTTCGAATCATGGACAGGAACAATTGGTCATTGCGCCAGTTTCAGCGACCCATGCAGGAAAGGTGAGTCAGGTGGTTGACGTTTTAAGAGGCTGCACGTTGGGAGCAACGGCGGTTGGCGTGAGAGCTCTTCCGCATGTTGCCCCGGTGATCGCAAACGCTGTGCAGCAGCGCATGGTAGGCGATATAGACCTGCCATTGAATCTTATCATTTGCGAAAATCGCCAAAATGCCGGCGAATACCTGCGATCTTTGGTATATGAGCATTTATCTGAGGAAGAAAAAGAGTATGCGGATAGGTTCCTCGGCCTGGTCGATACAGTGATTGGCAGGATGGTACCGCCATTGCCAGAAGATTTGCGGGTGGAAGAGCCCACGCTCATTCGCGCCGAACCCTATAAACAGTTGCCTGTGGCAAAAAACATGTTTCGCGGCACTATTCCTGACGTTGTATCCATGCAAGCCGAAGATAATTTTGAGGCATTTACCGCGATGAAGTTGTTCATTCACAATGCCGGGCATGCCGCTTTGGCGTATTTTGGTTTTTTACTGGGATACCAGTACGGGTGGGAGGCATTGGAAAATACGGATATTTATACAGATGTCCGGGGTGTGATGCAAGAATCGAGTGAAGCGATATCAAAGAAGTATCATATCGATCCAGTTGCGCTCGATGCTTATTCCCAGGAATTGATCCAGCGTTTTCAGAACAAAGCTCTGGGTGATACGTTATTTCGATTGGGGCGGGATCCTATGCGGAAACTTTCCCCAGAGGATCGCCTGGTGGGGGCTGCCAGGCTGGTTGAGGAAGTTGGCAGTGCTCCAGGCTTTCTCCCCAAAGCGATAGCTGCCGGCTATCACTTCCATCACCCGGAAGATGAAATTTCATCCGAAGTTCAAGGAATGATTAACTCCCTTGGCATTGAGGGCGCGCTTCAGAAAATCAGCGGTATTTCGCCCAACGAAACCCTTGGCCAACGGGTCTTGCAGGCTTATAACCACCAGACAATGTCCTTCTGATGAGTGATAGTATAATTTCATCTGGTATGATGGGTGGTAGGATAGGAACGTTTGTTATGGTGTAACAGAGTTATGG
>DSBE01000182.1 GCA_011053085.1 Chloroflexota bacterium | reverse complement strand
CAACACTTTTTGCGCGCTGGCACGGTTGATCTCACCAGCTTCTACCACAGAGAGAAAGCCAGCAAAGTGGTCTGCCAGTAAAGGAATTTCCTCGGACTCCTGCTGGTTGAGCCAGGCGAAGATGCCGTCCAATATCCACAACACCACCTTTGAAGGCGTCATAGACACCAGCGGTAGCGTGGTTTCAAACAGGTCGGCTGCCTGCGCATGTTCCATCAAGCGTTCAGCCCGCTCCGCAGTCAGTTGATACTGCGTGATCATGCGTTCAATGCGCGCTGCCGGTAGTTCGGGCAGCGTTGACCGTATCGCCTCCACCCAATCAGCTTCCACGACCAATGGCGGCAGATCGGGTTCAGGAAAGTAACGATAATCATGCGCGTCTTCTTTCGAGCGCATCACCACCGTCTCGCCGCTCAGCTCATCATAACTGCGGGTTTCCTGCTCTACGACTCTGCCCGCTGCCAGCAATTGACACTGGCGTTCAATCTCGTAGGCAACTGCCCGGCTCATACTGCGAAAGCTGTTGAGATTTTTGATCTCAACCCGGCTGCCCAACTGACTGTCTCCCTTTGGTTTGACCGATATATTGGCCTCGAAGCGGATGACACCCTTCTCCATGTCGCCGCTGTTGACCCCCAGCGTGCGCAGAATGGCACGCAATTCACGGGCGTAGGCATCCATCTCCTCAAAACTGGTCAGGTCAGGCTCTGTGACGATCTCGATCAACGGCACTCCGGCGCGGTTCAGGTCCACCAGTGAATAGCGATCACCGTCCTCCGCGGTGACATGGGTCAATTTGCCGGCATCTTCTTCCATATGCACACGGTTAATACGCACCCAGCGATTGCCTGTTGCCGTTCGGATCAATACCTTGCCTTCCTGCGCCAGCGGATATTGATACTGCGATATTTGATAGCCTTTGGGGAGATCGGGATAGAAATAATTCTTGCGTTCAAACACACTCTCGCGATTGATACGGCAACCCAACGCCAACCCCACCTTTACCGCCATTGCCACCGCACCAGCATTGACCACCGGCAGCACCCCCGGCATACCGGCGCACACCGCGCATACACTCGTGTTGGGAGCAGCGTTGGTGGAATCTACCACCGGGCAGGCACAGAACATCTTTGACCGGGTAGCAAGCTCCGCATGCACCTCAAGGCCGATAACGGTATCAAATTGTTCTTGCACTGCCATTCAACGCTCCCAATTACCTGTAATAGTTACCAACAATCTTACTACGCTATTGACTGGATTTTTCGACTCTTTTCTTGCGCTCCTGCCAGATGCCCCAACCAAACACCAACAGCCCTGCCACGATAATCATACCCACCAGCAGCGGCAAGGAAGGCACCGCAAACCACGACAAATAGCGGGCGATATACCAGTAGGTGAACACGGCAATCGCAAAGAGCATCACAGCCACCAACCGCCGTAACCAGATGTCGCGCAAACGGTAAAAGGTGACTGCCAGCAAGGCCATCCATGGCAGCATGATTAACCGGTAACGTGGATTATCCCAGGCATCCCCGCCCGCCCGCAGGGAGGAGAATATCGTCCAGCACCAAACAAACACCAGCATCCATACCAGAAGGCGGCGGTCTTTCATGTTCTCCTTCTTCCACACCGCATACCATCCAAAAATGAGCAGCGGCAGCAGGCAGTACCAACCGACCGAACGGAACACGGAGATCACCTTCCACAGCGGGGTGGCATCCTGAATGACCGTCGCTGGCGGCACCATTTGCAATATCCCATATGTGGTCAGGAACGCATATTGCGCTGGCTGAGGCAGATCTCTGACCAGTTGCTGCACATGGCCTGAAGAGGCAATCATCGTGTTCATATCCCACCAAATCACACTTGATAACCATTCCCGACCAAGAAAAGCGCCTGTGCCCACCAGCAACAGAATCATCACAAACAGACCCGATGTTAACCATCTTTGCCATTTTTTCGTCGTTCTTTGCTGAATCCATGCAAGGGCAAATATGACCCCGCACAAAGCCAGCACTGCGGCTGCCAGCAATGGCGAGATAAACAGCATCAACAATATACTGCCAACCGCCCATGCGATCAGTCCCTTGGGCCGCTTCTTCGCGAAAGACATGATGACAGCCCAGAACAGGATCATACCTGCCCCAAGAATGAGCGGCTCACGCATCTGTGAAGCAGTGAAGAAGATTCCTTCTGGGTACAACACCACGATCCAGCTGGCTGCTAACGCTGTTTTCCTCTTCCAACGCTTGTTGACTGCCTTATAGAAAAAAGGCACTCCAGCCCCAAAAACAAACGATGTCAGGATTAACATCAAATAGGGGCGGTGAACATCAGGACTTAAGAAACGGTAGATTAACACGCTGAGAAAAGCCAGCCCGCCATATTGGTCAGTGTAGAAATCTTCAGAAAAAACAGTCAGAAGTGACTCGCCCGAAACCGCCGTTTGCCAGGAGGCTGTGTCTCGCTCGTAGGCGTCACGGAAAGAGTAACCAGCCTGCTGCTGGTCGTTGTCATAGCCCCACACCGGCAGCGCCAGCATCAATCCAATTCCGACGATCAACCGCAGGAAAAAGGCCGTCATGGTCAGCCACGCAAACCGCCTTGCTCCACCATGATAACGGATAATGGAGATCAGCCCAAATACGGATAACCCGGAAAGTAAGGTGGCGGAAAGCAGACTGATCCACCATTTACCGGTTGGAAACAAGAAGGTAAGGCCAACAGCAAGCAAAAGGCCTGCCAGCAAACTGACGATGGATCTACTTTTCCAATGCATGGGTCAATTTATATCACAACCAGCGCCTAATAGACCAGACTTACCCCTCCATCTTTGCCAGTTTGGCTTGTTTGTCTGCGTGCATTGCCAGTACTTTTAGCTTGATCTCCTGCAGATATGCCCCCTGCAGCGGATAAAATTGCAGGAAGATAGCACCCAGCAGCAGTGCTATGCCGGGGATCAGGCCGATGAATATCTTGATGCCGAAAATGGCACTGGCGGGTTGATCCAGGAAAATCAAACCCAGGTTAGCTTCGCGGGTCACAAAATTGGTCGATTCAAGAACAAACGCCACCAACCACAAAGCCACCGACTGCGCGGGTTTGGTAATCAGGGCATTCACCCCGAAGAAAGCCCCTTCACGCCGCACGCCGGAGCGCACCTCATCTTCGTCCGCCACCTGGGCGAATAAGACATTGGTCAGCACCTGCGGGCCTGCCAGCCCCGCCCCTGCCAGCACCAGGCATACCCAGATCAGAGCAGGTGGAACGAATGGCAGAGCGATCAACCCGACAGCCGCGATCAGCAACAGAACCTGCTGCGTTTTCACCACCCCAAAACGAGCGCGCAAAACGCTGGTGGTCGGTATCATGATCAAGATCGGCACAAACAACGCCACCAGCAGCAGAATAGTTGGTTTTTGCATGACATAATCTGCCAGATAGAACATCGAACCTGTCACCAGCGAACTGGTCAGGATCGCCATGAAGTTTTCCGCGACCAGCACGATGAATGATTTGCTGGTGAACGTATAGCGGATGGATTCCACCAGATTCAACGGTTTGTCCACCTGGGTGAATTCGCGGCGCTCTTTGACTTTGAAAGTAGTGAATATGATCAACGCCATACCAACCAGCGCCACCCCGATCATAGCCAGCCTGAAAGGCAGCAGCGAGGGGTCATCCGCTTGCGGGCGCACCATGTCAGGAATCAAAAAGCCCAGAATCATACCCAGCATGGAAAACAACGAGGAGGAAATCTGCAGCCCGTTGCGCTCCGCATCCGATTCGGTCACTTCCGGCAGCAAGGCTGAATACACCAGCCCGAT
>DSBE01000205.1 GCA_011053085.1 Chloroflexota bacterium | reverse complement strand
TCTTGGCCCCAATAACGATCACGCCAGCCGCCGTCCCGAGACAATTGAGAAATCCGTGGAGTGGATCACCGAAAAATTGCAGCTAACAGACCGTCACCGCTTGATTGATCTGGGCTGCGGGCCGGGCCTCTATACCAGTCGCTTTGCCCAGCGGGGCATTCAGGTGACCGGCATCGACTACTCCCGCCGTTCGATTGAATATGCCCAAGAACAGGCCGTCACACACAATCTGCTTGTCGAATACATCTACCAGGATTACACCACCATCGATTACCAGAATGATTTTCATGTCGCCATGATGATCTATTGCGACTTCGGCGTGTTCTCTGATGAAGATCGCTCGCTGATGATGTCCAAAATTCACACTGCCCTCAAACCTGGCGGTGTGTTCCTCTTCGATGTGTGGACTGATCAGTATGCCCCCATGACCAGCAGTTTCAAAGACTGGACCATTTATCCCAAAGATGGCTTTTTCCTGCCCATACCCCACATCGAACTGGTCAACCAGATTCACTATCCGGAGGTATCCGTCTGCCTCACCCAGTATACCCTGCTGGACTACCGCGGGTCCTGCCAGGTATTGAACTTCTGGGAACGTTACTACACCCTCGAACAGATCACCAGTTTGTTGGAACGTCATCATTTCAAGCTATTGGCGTATCAACAAGACTTCACCGGCACCCCCTTTTCAGAAACCTCAGAGATCATCAGCATCATTGCGCAAAAAGTGGAAATTTAACAGCAAGATTAATAAATTGTGTGATTCAACCAGACCATATCTGGTTACAATAAAAACTAAGCAGCCATTATTTGTAGACAATCATTAGAGGATAGGAAAGCAACATGGAATTATTAATCAAACGCATTAAGGAATCAGGGCAAAACCTGGGCAACGGCATCCTGAAGGTGGATGGCTTCATCAACCACCAGGTGGACCCCATGCTGATGGACGCCTGCGGAGAAGAATTGGCGCGCAGGTTTAAAGATTGCGGCGCCACCCGCATCCTTACGGCGGAAATCTCCGGCATCGGGCCGGCATTGATGACCGGAAAATACATGCAATTGCCCGTGGTTTATGCGCGCAAACACAAACCCATCACCATGCCCGATCAGGTCTTTCTCACCCTGGCACCCTCACACACCAAAGGGCGCATGGTGGAATTAATCGTTTCGCCCGATTACCTCAAAAGCGGCGAAAGAATTTTGATCATTGATGACTTCCTCGCTTCCGGTGCCACCATCGCCGGCCTGGTGCGCCTGGTTGAGGTGGCCGGAGCTGAACTGGTTGGTATCGGTGCGCTGGTGGAAAAGCTGTTTGAAGGCGGCCGCGCCATGCTCTCTCGGCCAGGCCTGCAGATCGAATCCCTGGCCTGCATCACCAACATGGATGATGACACCATCACCTTCGGATCGCCTGATCGATGAGCGACGATAACACCATCGCCATTCTTGATTACGGTTCACAATACTCGCAGGTAATTGCCCGCCGTGTGCGTGAAGCCCATGTGTATTGCGAGTTGTTCCCCTGGAACGCGCCAGTGGAACAGATAATGGCATTAAAACCCAAAGGATTCATCCTGACTGGCGGGCCCAATTCTGTCTATTCCCCGGATGCCCCGACGCTGCCTGCCTATGTGCTTGACAGCGGTCTGCCCGTTTTGGGCATTTGCTACGGCATGCAGCTGTTGACTCTCCATTTCGGCGGGATCGTTGCCCCCGGCACAGAACGTGAATATGGCGCTGCTGACGTGGTTATCGACAGCGTCAACCCGTTATTCCAGATCGGCCACCAAAAAGTGTGGATGTCGCACGGTGACCGGTTGGAGCAACTACCGCCCGATTTTGTCACCCTGGGCCATTCCGCCAACAGCCCCTACGCCTTCATCCGCCACCAACAAAAACCCTATTTCGGCGTACAGTTTCATCCCGAAGTCAACCACACAGAAAACGGGCGCGCGTTTCTACACGCCTTCGTCCAGGAAGTCTGTCAGGCATCTCCCACCTGGACAGCGCAATCCATCATCGAGCAGGCGGTTGAACGCATCCGTGAACAGGTCGGCAGCGCCAAAATCCTCTCAGCGGTCTCCGGCGGGGTTGATTCATCAGTCGCCACCGCTCTGGTGCATCGGGCTGTCGGCAGCCAACTCAGTGCCATTTTTGTAGACACCGGCATGCTCCGTCACAATGAACGCCAGCTGGTAGAGACTGCCTTTCGTCAGAATATGGGCATTGATTTGTTTGTCGAAGACGGTGAAGAAGCCTTCCTAACCTTACTGCGCGGTGTGACCGAACCAGAAGCCAAGCGGCGTGTCATCGGTGAAACCTTTATCCGCCTGTTCGAATATCACGCCCGTACCCTCGACAACCCTGAATTTCTGGTGCAGGGCACCATTTACCCTGATGTGGTCGAATCCGCTGCCCCTGATCGACAGCAGGCTGCCCGCATCAAATCACACCACAATGTCGGCGGATTGCCGAAAGATATGCAGTTCAAGCTGGTCGAACCGCTGCGCTATCTGTTCAAAGACGAGGTGCGCGCAGTCGGTGAAGCCCTGGGGTTGCCGCCTGAGCTGGTCTGGCGCCAGCCATTTCCCGGCCCAGGTCTGGCAGTGCGCTGCCTGGGCGAGATTACCAAACAGCGGCTGGATGTACTGCGAGCGGCAGATCACATCTTCACCAGTGCCCTTGCAGAACATGGTTTGATGAAAAACAAAACCGAAGATGGTGTGGCGCAGGCGTTTGCTGTTCTGTTGCCGGTGAAATCCGTCGGGGTGATGGGTGATGAGCGCACCTATGAAGAAGTGTTGGCGCTGCGCGCCGTCCAGACCGATGATTTCATGACCGCCGATTGGGTCGATCTTCCGCATGACTTTCTGGCAATGGTCGCCAACCGCATTGTCAATACAGTGCGCGGCATCAACCGTGTGGTATATGATATCACCAGTAAACCACCCGGCACGATTGAGTGGGAGTAAGGAGAAGCTGTGAACGACACTGCCGGTTATAACCGTACCATCCGCTACGACCTGGTAAAAGAATTCCAACTGGAACACATTGAACCCCGCACCGAAGCGATTCAACGCGCCTACCAGTGGGGCCAGGCTATCCATGCTGGACAGGAACGGTTAAATGGCGCTCCTTATTTTGAAACCCATTGCGGCTGGGTAGGCGCGCTGGTCGATCAACTGGCGCATAACGAAGCCTGGACCATCGCTGCCCTGCTGCATGACAGCGTGGAAGACCAGAATGTCACTTTGGATGATATCCGTGCCCAGTTTCCAGGCGTGTTGGGCGAAAATGTCGCCCGGCTGGTAGATGGCACCACCAAGTTGATCACATCGCGCGGCGGACGATCCAAAGAGATCGAGACATTACGCAAGATCGCCGCTTACCGCGACCCGGCTGTTTTCATCATCAAACTGGCTGACCGCTCGCACAATATCCTCACCCTGCAACACATGCCGGAAGAGCGGCAGGCCGCCAAGGCAGAGGAAGCCATCCGCGCTTATGGCCGTTTGGCAGGCATCTTAAACTGTCACCGCTGGCGCTGCTGGCTTGAAGATATCGCATTCCCCTTCTACCAGCCCTCTACCTATGCGCATGTCAAAGAACGGATCGACAATGATCCCCGCTTCCATACTGATTTCCTTGACTCGATCAAACGGCAGTTAACCGCTGTGATGGAGCAGGAAGGTCTCAAAGGAGAGATCAACATTATCGCCAACGGCTACTGGCAGACCTGGATGAAATTGAAAGCCAAAGCCCATGAACGCCGCGGATCCCTCGATAACTTCAGCATTGTCAATGATCTGGTCAGTTTTCGCATGGTGCTGGAT